>PLSP01000144.1 GCA_003165195.1 Candidatus Bathyarchaeota archaeon
ACGAGAAGATTGAGTTTGGGTGCAACATGCGCTTCGGCGCTTTAAAACAAGAGGATTACCGACTGATGAAGAAAGCAGGGTTCAGAATGCTTCTCTATGGTGTTGAATCTGGAAACCAAACCACTTTGGACCGCCTCAATAAAGGAACCAATCTTGAGAGCATTATGAGTGAATGCAAAATGCCTAGGCAAGAAGGGTTGGAACCTCATATTACAATAATGGTTGGTTACCCATGGGAAACTCGAAAAGACGTGGAAAAAACGATAGAAACTGCGAAGATGTTTATGCAGAAAGGATATGCTAACACTCTGCAATCCACAATTGTTACACCTTATCCAGGAAGCAAGCTATATACTCAAGCCATAGAGAATGGCTGGTTTAGAGTTGACCCTAAAGACTATGAACGCTTCGACATGAAAGAGCCAGTAATGAAAACTATGGATATGTCCCCAGAAGAAGCAATGAAATTATGTAACGAAATATACAAAGTATTCCTGACACCGAAGTTCATGATTAAGCAGCTAACAAGAATACGGTCTCTGCAAGATATTAAGTACTCATTGAAGGGCGCCACAAAAGTTCTAGGGCACGTGAAAGAANNAAGATTTTGACCAGTAAGGCAGACTTGGGCAAGAGCGGTAAATCTTTAAGAATTCTACTTCTGTCGCCTTTCTTTAGCCCAAATATCGGCGGAGTCGAAACTCATCTTGATGATCTCTGCACATACATGAAAAAAAGAGGCCACAAGATTGTTGTATTTACTTATCAACCCCTAACTACAAAACAAAAAGCTGAGCGTTTAACGGTTGATACTTCTTTAACTGTTAGGCGAATAGATTGGCCAGGCCATAACTTGTTTCCTAAGCTTGAGCGATATCCTTTGTTAGAGTTTATCTATTTAACACCAACTTTATTTGTAAACGCATTTGTGTATAGCCTTATTCACAAAAAAGAAGTCGACATTATTCATGCACATGGCTTGAATGCAGCCTTTATCGCGAAATGCATATCTGGTTTCTTCAAGAAAAGAACCGTAGTTAGCATGCACGCAATTTACGGCTTAGATAAGCGTTTATTTATGGCAAAAGCCGTAAACATGATAATGGGTTCGGCTGATGTTGTGTTTGCTTTAGCAGAGCGATCAAAACGTGACTTGATGGATGCTGGATTATCAGCCGAAAAAATAAGGACTTATAGTCAATGGGTTGACCAAGAAAAGTTTAAGCCCTTAGCTGTCGCTCCATGTAGAAAAGAATTATCTTTGACAGAATCATTCATTGTGTTATTTGTTGGGCGACTAATCGAGAAAAAGGGTGTTAAAATTCTTTTGGAAGTCGCCTCCAAAGTAGGTTCAGATGTAACATTTGTGTTTGTCGGAGACGGGCCTCTTGCAAACCTTGTAAAAGAAAAAGCTGCCTCACAAAAAAACGTGGTTTTTGCAGGTAAAGTGTCCGAACACGAAAAGATTCTTTACTACAACGCAGCAAATGTCGTTGTTGTCCCATCTCAATATGATGAGGGATTCGCCAGAGTAGTACTTGAAGCTTTGTCCTGTGGAATACCAGTGGTTGCGGCTAACTGCGGTTGTCTTCCTGAAATGATAGATTCCTCGGTAGGTTTTTTGGTAGATGCCTCAGTTGAAAACCTCGCCGCAAAAATAGAAGCACTTTCTAAATCAGAAGAGTTAACGAAATTGAAAGAAAACTGCAGAAAATACGCTGAACGAAACTTCAGCGAAAAAAATGCTGAGGCAATAGAGAAAGCGTATGAATGATTTGAGGTAAATGCCATGTCCCGCTTACTCGATGAAGCGTACAACCATGTTGTGTATACCTATGGAGTAAAGAAGACAGCGATGTCTCTGCTTAGTTCACCAGTCACAATATACAATCCACTCTATCTTCACTTTTACAATGATTTTATGGACAAGCGAATGAAGCAATTTAGCGATGTACCGTTTCGCGTCATGATCGAAAACTCTAACATGTGCAATTTAAGCTGCACGTTTTGTCCTCATAAGTCAATGAGGAGAAAACAAGGTATAATGAGTAACTCCTTGTTTGAGACAACGGTAAATCAATGTAAAAATCTCGGAGTAGATTATGTTACAATTTACGGTTTTGGAGAACCCCTCTTAGACCCTAATTTCTGCTTGAAAGTAAACTTGGCAAAAAAGATAGGGTTAGGCAGAGTTACAACAAACACAAATGGCACGCTACTGAACGCTGAAGCCGCCGAGAACCTAATAACATCAGGGTTGGACGAGATATACATAAGCATTGATGCAAACACGGCTGAAACCTATCAAAAGGTACGTGGCAGCGGCACTAAATTTTCTGAAGTTGAAAATAATGTTCGTTTTCTGCTTAAGAAAAGATCTAAACTTGGACGGAGAAATCCTGCTGTTACTCTTAGTTATGTTGAAAGTGAACTGAACAAGCATGAAACCCAAGATTTTATTTCAAAGTGGCTAAACGTAGTGGATCACATCTCAATTTCTAAGATTCATAATTGGACAGGGAATATACCGATTGAAAACTGCGTACATTATCGGATGCGAGATCCATGCAGGCTAATTTGGACTGATATGGTGATTAATTGGGATGGAACTGTTCCCTTATGCTGCAATGACTATGAAGGCACGGTAAGGTTTGGTAATGTAAAACTGGATTCAATTAAAGACATTTGGGGTGGAGAAAAAATGAAAGCTATCCGAGACTGTCACAAAAAAAAGAAATTTAATCAAATTTCCGCCTGTAAAACCTGCACGTACAATTGTCACGACAAATCGCCCTGGTGGGTTTCCAAATAAATAATTTGAGACCTGATACACTGTGAATTAATGAAAAGAGAATGAAAGGCACATGGCGAGCAATGCAACCGAGTTCAAAAGCAACTTGAAAAAATATGGAAAAGCCTTAGAGTCAAAATTAAGCCACGTCGATAGATGTATCCTTATAGATTCCTTTATTCTCTTCTTAATTTCGCTAATTCCGTTTTGGCATACTGGGTTCACAGGATTATGGAACAAGACCGACTTGGATTTTCCCATTTATCCAATTCAGAATTTTCTTAAAAACTTCTCCGCTTGGACCAGCGCGTTTTCTTTAGGATATTCCTCGTCGATCTTAATTCAGGCGAATCTGTCTAGATTTGCTTTGTGGGCTTTCCTTGCAAGCATAGGATTGCCCTCTGCTGCAGTGGAAAGAGTATACTTCATTCTAATTGAGTTTCTGCTTGGTGTAGGAATGTACTATTTCATGGGCACGGTTTTCCAATACAAAGGTCCGACAATAAAAAGGGTCTCCTGTATGGCTTCCGCAATTTTTTACATGATAAACCCGTACATAATTTTCAGATTGTATTATGGTCAAGACGAATATCTGTTAACTTTAGCTCTTCTTCCCTTCACGTTAGCCTTCATATATAGAGGAATTAAAACTGGATCATTCAAGTATGTTGCGCTTACGGCTTTATCATCTATATTCTTGTTGTCTTGCAACAGTTCAACAACAATTCTATACATTGTTTTCTGTGTAGCTTATATTTTGCTTTTTATTCTTTCAGATATTTATAGACACCAATTCAAAAATGCAGCTAAAAAACTTAAATTTACAATATTCATCGGCATCGGCGTATTCTTAGTAAATCTTTGGTGGATCATTCCACTTTTGTATTCCTCATTTTTTTCAAACCAGTTGCAGGTAGGTTTCTTGTCATCCCAATGGGATCTGGTGCAAAATTGGGCCAGCCAATATGCACAGTCTGGGCTAAACGTTATGCGCTTAGAACTATTTCTAAATCAACCAGCCTACGCCTCAAATACTTTCGGTTACTGGATTAACTCAACGTTTTTCGTCGCGATCGGAATATTCATAGCAGGTATAGTATCACTGAGCCTTGTTTTCAGATCTAAGGATAAGCAGGTAATTTTTTTCGCAACCGCAACAATACTTTCTTTAGGCTTCATCTGCTTGCTACCGCCATTTGAACAAATCTACCATTGGATGTGGAATAACATCTTCTTAATGCGGCGTTTTTACGTCCCAGACAGATTTATGCAGATAACCGTTCCCGGATATGCTGTTCTTTTAGGCGTTGCTTGCGGCGAAATTTACAGAAGACATTTATTCAAAATTTCGCAAAAGAGAAGCAGCCCACACTCTTGGTTCCAACATAGGGTTCCCCGAATGTCTGCCAAAGTCCTCGCTTTTGCATTCTTGTGCCTAATCCTTGTAAACTCGTATCCTTTGTTGGACGGAAACTTAGGAGGTTTGATTCAACCTGTTAATATCCCCAGTTACTATAATGATGCAAGTAATTGGCTTCAACAGCAACCTGGAGATTTCAGAGTTTTGTTGCTGCCATTCCAAAATTGGTATGAAAGTTATACATGGTGGCCAAATTATGACATGGTAGGAATAACCAAAAACCTATTTCCTGTAACTGTGTTACAAGGCTGGGCTGGCGGAGGCCCCGATCCTCAATTCAGCCAGGATTACCTGTCTTATGTGGCCAATGCCATAGAAAATAATTCATCTGCTGACATAGGGTCACTGCTTAACTCGCTTAATGTAAAATACATTTGTGTTAGAGACGACCTATTACCCGCTCAGAATTCAGCTGATATAACCACAAGCACGGGGCCTGTAAATACTACAGAAATAAAATTGGCCTTGCAAAGCCAAAATGATATTTCACTTGTCAAAACCTTTGGGAACCTTACTTTCTACGAAAACAATGCTTACAAAGATAGCAGCATTTACGGTTTCAAAAATACATTTTCAACAATGTGTGATTTTTCTAACAAGTCAGATTTACAATTTTATAATATTTTCAATTTAAATATTGATAGTGAAGATTATTATGGGAGCAGCCCGAGTATTTCGGCGACAACGGACGCAATTGCCAGTAATTCGGCAAACACAGAAAACGTGTCATACTTACAAGTTAATGCTCAAAATGCCTGGAACCTATCGTCAGCTGATCAAATCCAATTCTCGTTTAAAATCAGTTCAATGAATTTCAGTGCTTTAGAATTTTCTCTTTTCGATACTAAGGGTAATAATGAAACTTGTCAATTTACTGATTTGGTGGCTGCTGCTAATACATGGCAACAAATTAGTTTACCCTTAAACAGCGAGATGTGGAATACGTCCACTAATTTTGACCAAGCGTCTATCAAGAGTGTACAGTTTCAGATTGTGAATGGCAACGAAACGACTAATGTAACTTTCAAAATCGACGGCTTAGAAACTGTAACTACTACACGGCTTGATGTTGCTTTAACGTATAGTGAGGTTAATCCCGACAAATACTATGTAGATTTAAATTCAAATGAAAACTTTAGCTTAGCCTTCACTCAAAGTTATGATTCGGGCTGGACTGCAACAATTTTAGGCGAAACCGCCATGTTGCCACATTTTATGGTCACGTCCTACGCTAATGGATGGTCTGTTAATAAGACGGGAGATTTCACTATTGTTCTTGAATATAAACCGCAAACGTACTTTTATTCAGCCGTTGAAATTTCGGTTACGTCAATTATTATTTTGTTGGCAATAGCATTAACAGTCGAAATAAGACGTCGCTTAAAGCTAAATCTGTTAGAATCTAAAAGAAAAGAAAAAGAATCATAGGACCTAAAAAGAAAATAATGAAAAACGTAAGTTGCGCAAAACCCCGCTTAAGAAAACCCCGAAAAAATCATTAGTAATAATTTGTACACACAAAAATAATTATTGATAATTCGTTTAAACTTATCAAGAATATGTATTGAGGAAAAGGAATTGCTGTAACTATTTACGGAGAACTACATAAATGAGCGAGAAAGAAGTCAGCACCTTATGGAGTAAAGAATGGAAAAATGCTGATTACGAATTTAGTATAAAGAAAATTGAAAATTGCTTAATGAACAAAAAAAGTTACGCTACATATTATGCACTTGCGGATTTGGGAGCTAAATTAAATTTAGAATATGGCTGTTGCTTGGATATTGGCTCAGGTACTGGCTCATATAGTTTGGCGCTGTTAAAGATGAAAATTGTAAAAAGAGCGTACCTTATCGACAGCTCCATATCTGCTTTACGTCTCGCAAAAAAAATATTTCGTTACTTCGGCGAAGATTGCGAATTGATCCTTGGAAGTGCTATGGCGTTGCCATTTAAAGAAAAGACCTTTGAAATATCGTTGACAAGCGGCTTGTTGGAGCATTTTGAAGATGGAGATCAAGAAAAAATAATAAGTGAACAATGTGAAGCTTCAATAGATGTGTTTTGTCAAGTTCCATCTGACTGCAACACTTATTGGGTGTACCAGAAGGTATTGGCGGTTTTTAGCGGAGGTTGGCGTTTTGGTGTCGAAAGGCCATTGAAAACTGATAAGTTAGAAAGGCTTTTTGCCAAGTCTGGTTTTGCTATCAACGCAACATCTTATCATGATTTATTTACAGCAATGTTTTTCCTTGGATCTTCGAAAAGCAAATACTTCAAACCGCTGAAGAAAAAGCATTTTTTAAACAATTTGTTGAAACACGAAATAATCGTTCATGCAGTAATGAAAAGTACTCAAACAAATGGAATTACAAGAAAACAGAGTTGGGTGAGAAACAAAAGTGGATAATTCTCGAAAACCAGATTTCCCTGTAGTTTCCATTCTTATTACTACAAAAAACGAGGAGAAAAATATTGGAAACTGTCTGCGATCAATAAAAAGCCAAGATACCGAGAATCTTGAGTTGATTGTAGTTGACAATTTTTCGGATGATAAAACACTACATATCGCCGAAGAATTTGGTGCAAAAACCTTTTTGAAAGGTCCTGAAAGATCTAGACAAAGAAATTATGGCGCTCAAATGGCTAAAGGCAAATATTTGCTTTATCTTGACGCTGACATGATTTTGGATTCTCATTTAGTAGGCGAATGTCTGGAAAAATGTGAGGAGGATGGATTTGATGCACTATATATTCCGGAACATATAGTGGGGAAAGGTTTTTGGATTAAGGTGAGGGATTTCGAGAGAAGCTTCTACACTGGGACAGTTATAGATGCAGTAAGGTTTGTTCGGAGGGAAATCTTTCTTCAGCTTGAAGGATTCGATGAAACTCTCGTTGGTCCGGAGGATTGGGATTTCGACAGGAAAATTCGAACCATCGGCAAAGTTGGCTTAGCCGACACGTGCCTTCTACACAACGAAGGCTATTTCGACATGAAGCGTTACTTGAAAAAGAAAGGCTACTATTCAGATGGCGTCCGAAAATATGTGGATAAATGGGGACAAAATGATCCTGAAACAAAAAGACAAACAGGGATGCGTTACAGATTATTGGGGGTTTATGTTGAAGGGGGTAAATGGAAAAGGCTAGTGCGGCATCCATTGTTAACTATTGCAATGTACTATCTAAGGCTAAGGGTTGCCGTACGTTATGTTCGAATTCGTAATAGCCCTTGCTTATTTAGTAACAATAGAATGGTAAAGAATCTGAACTGATGGAGAATTGGAGAAGAAAAATAGTGGTTACTTGCATAACGGAGCAATGGGCGTGCTTCTCTGCAGGCTTGTGGCTGAGGATTAAACTCAATACATGTGGTCCTAAAAAGCCATTGAGTTGGACAATTATCATTTCGCCGCACGGGACGATGTTTGGATGAAATTCTTTAGTTCGATTGATAAAATAACGTTAATTTCAATCGTATTGATCGTATTTGTTGGCCTTGTTCCTTTGACGTGGTACCGTCCTTCTTATACCATAATAAAGATGGATAACTCCCCATACTGGTTTAATTCGCCTCAAACACTTTCGGGCGATTTGAACATGTGGCTGGGCACGGGAGGGTCAGGACATATTTCTAGACAACCGGCCTTGGCAGCCTTATTCATTCCGATGTTTCTTTTACAATTGTTAGGACTCTCAAATGGTCTTATTCAAATTATAATCATAACTGGTCTGCTTATCTGCTCCGGATTGACTATGTTTTTTTTCCTTTCGACGCTTATAGGAAAAAAGCCGTACGCCGTCCTGGTTGGAAGCTTATTTTACATGCTATGCATTTTTTTTGTAACAAACATCTTTAGTCTAGTCGTAAGCTGGGCTCACGCGTTTTTACCGCTCATATTAGCTCTTTTTATAAAACTTCTTCAGAAACGCGTTAAAGGTGAGCCGTCAGGGAAATTGCTAGTTGGCTTTCTGTTGGCCTTCACAGTTTTTATGTCTTTTCTTGCAGATAACCCTTCGATTCTAATTGTTGGGCTGCTGAGTCTTCTTGTTGCATTTGTGTATGTTGCGTTAACTCAGGATCTTCTTAAATCTATGGTTGAGTCTATAAAAATAGTTGCGTTGGGAATTTTGGTTAGTCTTTGGTGGCTTGTTCCTCTTGCTTTGAGTGCAGGCTACTTTGTTGGTGTCACCAGTGGGGAAACCTTGAACATTTCAATTGCAAGTATAGTTTCTACGAGAAGCAGTTTTCTTAATGTTTTCTGGTTTAACCCGAGTTGGCAGTGGATACCCGAATATTACCCGTATATGTCATATTACTCTAACTCAATTATCATTGTAGCAACATTTGTTCCAATCCTCACCACAGGCTTTGTTCTTCTATTCAAACGACGGGACAAAGTGATGCAGTACTTATTCTTCTG
>PLSP01000025.1 GCA_003165195.1 Candidatus Bathyarchaeota archaeon
ATAACATTCCTAAACAAATCAGCAACAAAAAGCGAATCACTCAGAACAACCGTTCCTTACAGCATCGTTAAGCAATTCGGATTAACAGAATATGATAAACTGGACTGGACTTTAAAAGTTGAAAGCGGAGAACTTATTATCCAAGTTAAACCAATAAAAACTGGAAGAACCGAGTGATAAAATTATGGCATCCCTCGAAACTTTACATGGAGATGCATCCCTTAGAAACTTTACAGAACCAAAAACAGTAATAGATAAGATACAGTTTTAACAAAAAGATAGATAGTAACTGAAGATCGGTGGAAACATGGCTTACTTGCGGGAAGAAACAGAAAACGTCGAGGTTTCCTTTCCTATTAAGGCAATTTGGGATGCTATTCCAGCTGCCGTTGAAAAACTTGGGTGGACAGTGGAAGAAAGCGATGAAGTTAAGCATCGTGCTTTAGTTAAAACCAAAGGTGCCTTCCTATCCTATCATTCTATACTGACGGTTAACCTAACGGTAATCGACGAGAAAACCACTAAACTGACGGTTTCAGGAAAAACCCCTGTAACCACCATTACTGCGATGGCGGATTACGGCAGAACCAGCGAACGCATTAATGTCCTCATTGAATCGATAGCCAGAATAATGGAGCCTAAAAAATTCAAGTAAAGTCCCCGCTTTATTTTGGAAACCAAAAAAGTCACTGATCAATAGGCAATATAGAAAGCTATTTGTGCTATTTGGCGTAGATAATTTGGCGGCGAATCGGTTGGGTGTCAAACGGGAGCCTATCACTTATAAAGGCAGAAGCATAGGCATCCTTGTTATGGTTGGGGCTCAACTATTCATCGGTGCTATACATGCTCTCTTTGGGGTTCTGCTTTTTAGTTTTGGTTCAGATGTTTTGCCCGCTACGTATGCATATGACGTTTACACATTGGCTTTCGGTTTACTTGTCTGCGTTTTTGCTTGGTATATTTGGCAGGGAAAAAGAGCTGGGTGGGTTGGCACTGTCGCAGTCTCGGTGTTTGTGACTGTTGCGGACGCTTTGGTGGTTTTGGGTTTACCAAGCATCCCCGGTATCCCGTTGTTCGCGGCGCCCACAGAAATAGTCTATAGCATAGTGGTTATTGGGTACTTGTTTACAGAGAAAGTTAGAAAAAAATTAGGCGTTAGCTAGCTGCTGGATGTTCTTTTCATCCAGTCATGCACAAAAATTTCTGCTTCGCCGGTTTCTATTCCCTCGATGATCTTTTGTGCCACATATTCGGCTGTATCAGGCTTAAAGGGTGCACCGTCTTCCTCGTCTCCGTCCTCGCTGCTCTCCCAGTTCCTCTCCGTGGCTTTAATGGTGTTTTTTTCAAAGTCTGTTATTGTTATGTAGGGATACACTACTGAAACGGCGATTTTGTCGTCTTTTAGTTCTTCTCTTGCCGTTAAGCTGATGTGTGCGAGCGCCCGTTTGAGGGACGCGTAGATGCTCATGCCTGGCAGATACATCAGGGCAAGACCTGAACTGACATTCATGATTGATCCGCCGCCTTGTTTGCGCATGATTGGGATAACCTGCTGCATAGCTACAACGGGACCTAGAAAATCAAGGTCAAAAATGCAATGGAACGTGTCAACATCGATTTTCTCAATGGGGGCGTCATATCCTTGCCCAGCATTGTTTACTAAGATGTCTATTCTGCCGAAGTGATCGTACGTTTGTTTAACCATACGTTTGATGTCTTCGACTTTTGATAGGTCTGCAGCGACCGCAATTGAATCTGGCAGTTCTTTGGATAGTTGCTCTAGCTTGCTTTTTGAGCGGGATACCAGCGCCAACTTGGCTCCTTTGTTTGATAGGAGTTTGGTCGTGGCTAACCCGATGCCGCCTGATGCGCCTGTTACGATTGCAACTTTGTCTTTGGGTTCCACTTAAATCGTCTCAGTCGATTCGTTTTAGGATTTGTGGTGGACGCTTTTCTGGTGCTTTCGGAAACCCGCCTTTGGGATAGCCGAAGATGACTGCAGCGAAGACTTCGTGGTCTTCTGGCACGCCGAGGTCAGCTTTAACCTTCGGAGTGTTGATAGCAAGGTTTGCGGTGCCTATCCAGCAGCTTCCAATACCGAGTGTGTATGCAGCCAACATCATATTCTGCGCCGCCATCGAGCAATCATTAATTGCATACGTTGATTTGGCGCCTGAAATAAAAACTACCAAGGGCGCGTTGTAAAAGACATTGTATTGTGGATTTGCTAAGGCACTTCTAAACCGGATTAATCCCTCGTCTGCAATGTCCGGAAGCGTCTGGAGCAATAGAGGTTTTGCTATGTCGGAGATGTGTTTGATTTCTTCTTTTTTGGTTACGATTGTGAACTTCCATGGTTGAATGTTGATTGCTGAAGGCGCGTAAGTTGCTGCCTCAAGCATTGTTTCTACTGCTGAGTCAGGGACAGGTTTATCTTCAAAGCTGCGGATTGCCCGCCTTGATTTTATAACTTCGATAACTGAGTTGGGCATCATAAAAATCAACTATTTAAGAACCTCCGCGATTTATAAAACAATTCCCAATTCGAAAAATCTACTTTTAAGCTCGCTAACGTCCATTTCTCAATATGTATCTAAACAGACTTGACAGCTCTTTCACCAAGAGTACCCAAATAAGTAGGCAAACTTTCAACACATTGCACATCTCTGCCAACCAACGCCTCTAAATCTTGCCAAAACCTAGTATTAGCTTTGATTTTTGCCCGTTCCAAGTCATATTTAAGACGCAAAGTGCCTTCTTTGCCTCTTCGATCGAAATCCAAAAGAAGAATAACTTCGGCCAAGCCCAACTGTTCGATTTCAGCCATTGCCTCAAGGAAGGATTTGCCGCCTGTTTTCACCGTTAAAACCACGCCGCCAACGCCAAGTTCACAGAGGGCTAAGGCATCTTTTTTGCCTTCAACGGCAATAGGTTTTCCTTTGGCTGACTCTTCAGCAAGCTTGGAAATGATTTGGAGGATTTTTTCCTCTTTCTCTTTAAATTTTACCGACAAACCTGTTACCTTGTTATTTTCGCCTGCCGCACCGTTTCCAAGCAGTCTTTGGCATCACTGTTGTTGGCGAAATAACGTCGCACAGGCTCAAGTATGTCGCCGAGTTCGTTTGCTACTCCGTTCTTGAGGTCCATCGGATGAAGTTTGCCTTCCGCGTAAGCTGATTCGAGTTGCTGGAAGTTTTCAAATTCGATGTTCCCCCCAAATTTGGTTGGCCGCTCGATTTTGAATACAGGTTTCTCTCGGAAAACAATGTATTTGCATATATCCAGCACTGGATTGAATTTGACTGTTCGCTCAGGGCAAAATGCTTTGCTCATTTTCTGCTTGATTTCTTCTGGGCTGTCGTAAATGAAGATGCAAGTCTGCGGTTTGCTTTTGGACATTTTTGCAGAAGCCACTGCCTCTTTCTCCTGGCCCTCTGGGATTGGCCAAACGGCAGGCTTTTCCAGCCCTTGCAGCAAATGATGGTGGACGCAGATTGGTTTCCAGCAGCCGATTTTTTCGCCAACTTCGCGGGCAACCATGTTTGCTTTACGTTGGTCTAGACCCAACTGGCAAATCTTGACTTTCATCTCAAAAATGTCGGCTACCTGCATCGGTGTATAGAGATAGTCAGAAACGTAATGTGCTTCACCTTCTTTTCTACCAGCAATTTCCAGCGTACGTGTGGTTCGAGCTAAGGTAAGGTTTTTGGCTATTATGACTGTTTTTTCCCAGTAATCTATGTATTTGTAGAGCTCGTCAGAATAGATGAACTCAACCTTATTCTTGTCTGCGGGAACGCCTAATGAGAGCCATGAATGCCTAAAAAGTTCAGCAGCTTTATGGATAAGTTCTCTGTCCCCTCCGAGCTTGTTGTTGAGCCATGCATGCCACGTGGCCAAAAATGCCTTGAAATGGACGCCTGCCTCGGCGAAGTCCTTCATTTTGTAAGCGCAAATAACGCCTGTGCCCAAATGTGCTAACCCAGATGGCTCCCAACCGTTATAGGCTATGGGGTGCTCTTCAGTTTCAAAGAGCTGCCGCAAATCCTCTGGAGTTATAACCTCTTCTGTTGGAGGTCTGCAGATAAGCTCAATCTTCTTCTCTAAATCCAAATTAGCATCAACTCAATTCGCCTTAGCCTAAATACGACCTAGCAATTTAAGAATTTAGCCGAAAAAGGCTGTTTGTTTTTGCGGGCTTTTTGTCTCCCCTGTAACCTAACGCTTAACCGCATTGCTGAGCTTTGCTTTTTGCTTGGCTAAGTTCTCTCGGCAGGGGATGTTTTGTCGCCCGGCCTCGCCTGTTCCATAATTGGGTAGAACTCTCTCGTCATGGGTGCAAGCTTTGTATTTCTTGCGTACCTCTGTGGAGTCCGTCGTTATGGGTGCTCAATATTGGCAAGGCAATAAAATAGGGGGGCAGGTATTGGTTAAATGTTGCTATCTGGATATATCTCGGCCGCAGTTTGCACAAGATTTTTAGTTGCATCAAATGGTTTTCCGCAGCTTGGAGATACTTGCTTTGTTAACGCAGTAAAATCAATAGGCAACGAGTAAGGAGAAATGAAAAAAAATAGTTTTTTGTTCCAGGATGGGCTCCAAGTTGTTATGAAAGGGCTTTCAGTTTTTCGATGAGTTCTGTCTTCATTTTTTGGTTGGACTTTATCTCTTTTCGTACTACTTTCCAATCTGAGGAGCAGTGTCCGTAGCTTGACTGTTCTCCAATGTATTGGTGGATAAGTGCGTCAACGCTGTCTTTGTTTTTGTCAGTGATTTCTACTCCAGCTTCTTTCAATAAACCCCCAAACCACTTCCAACAAGTCATCAAAAAACCTCTAACAACCCAATAGCTATCTTAGCCTATTTGTTTTTCTCTCGCCATAATCTTTCTACTGCTAAGGAACTCCACATGCAAGAAAAGACCAGTCTGGCTGAAGCTGAATTAATTGTTTGAATTTTAGAAGAACGAACTTAACGTCGATTTGATTCGAGTATTCTATGCAAAACTAACCTTTTTTATCTTAGCGCTGCGTTGGTTATGTACTTAGGGTTTGGTTTGGATTTAGAAGAAACTTTTTCTGGTGAGTTTGAACCGATTGCTCCATACTGCTTTGAACTTACAGTTCATAAGCCTGCAGGCTGGTGGTGGTCTACACCTGACGAGGTTTTTGAAAGTGGAACTTGCTGGTCGGCTACACGGTTTAACGGTAAGCTTCTTGGTCTTAAACTGTGCAACAAAGGGAACTTGCAAAAGCCCTTGATAGCGTACACAGTGTACTCCAACACCGACTTAGACGCCGCTGAAAAGCAAGGCATTAAAGGAATGTTGGCGAGAGCATTGCAAACAGAAGAGAACCTTAAAGAATTCTACACCCTTAGCGAGAAAGACGATATTTTGCGGGACATAGTTAAAGACTTGTATGGCATGCACACGATAGGTTGGCCAGAATTGTTTCCTTCTTTGATTTTAGCTCTCACCTTGCAAATGGCTCCTATGAAAAGAAGCAACCAAATGATGAACTCCTTGATTACTGAATATGGGGATCAAGTTTGTTTTGACGGAAAAACCATGCGTTACTGGCCTTCTTTTGAAAAAGTTGTCTCAGTTTCGGCTGAGGAGTTAAAAGCCAAGGCTAAGCTTGGATATAGAAGCACAAATCTTGTTGCAATCGCCAACTCTCTGAAGCAAGGTTTTCCAAGTATGGATGAGCTTTGGAGGATGGACCCTGACGATGCGAAGAAGAAGCTTTGTACTTTAAGGGGAATTGGTGATTACTCGGCTGAACTGGTGATGCCTCGTAGTGGTTTTCCGCTGGATGTTTGGAGCGCTAAAATCTTCAATATCTTGTTCTTTGGAAAGAAACCTGAAAACTCCCGAGAAGCCATACCTGATCTCAAGAAGGCTGCTGAGCAACGTTGGGGCATTTGGAGGGGTAACGCTTTCGTCTACGTACTAAATGACTTAGGCCCGTTATCCAAAAGAGTGGGCGTAGATTTGACCAGTTTTTAGGCTATTTATGAATAGAGGAAATGTGAAAAAGTAAATCCATTACATGTTAGGGACAATATCTAAGTACAATCCTTGCCTTATAGAGATTAAGTGAATCATTATGAGTCAAAACCAAATGTTTTGTTACCAATGCGAACAAACAGCCAAAGGCACAGGCTGCACGGTCGCAGGAGTTTGCGGTAAAACCCCGGAAGTCGCGAACCTCCAAGACCTCTTAGTTTACAAGTTACGTGAACTCAGCCAAGTCGTTATTCAAGCTCACAAAGCTGGACAAAGAGATGAAAGCGTAGACGTTTTCGCCGCCGAAGCACTCTTTGTTACGTTGACCAACGTAAATTTTGATCCCCAAGCTATCGTTTCATACATCAGAAAAACTGCTGAAATACTCGATAAATTAAATAAGCAACTAAACATCAAAGCCGCGAATTTACCGTTGGAGAGCTCAACTGAAGGCTTAGTTGTACAGGGCAAACGTTTCGGAATAAATTCTGATGCAGCAATGGATCCAGATTTGCATTCGTTGCAGTGGCTTTTAACTTACGGTTTGAAAGGAGTTGCTGCCTATACGTACCATGCTTATCTGTTGGGCAAAAAGGACAGTAAAGTTTTCGATTTTATCTATGAGGGACTCGCAGCTCCCTTTGACAAATCTCTTGGCGCCAACGAATTCGTGGGTTTAGTTTTCAAATGCGGAGAAACCAACATTCGAGCTATGGAGCTTCTTGACGCAGGCAACACCGAAACTTACGGTCACCCAGTTCCCACCAAAGTTCCATTAGGACACAAGAAAGGCAAAGCAATCCTTGTCTCAGGACATGACCTCATAGATTTAGAGCAGATTCTAAAACAAACCCAAGGAAAAAACATAACAGTTTACACCCACGGCGAAATGCTTCCAACTCATGGCTACCCGAAACTTAAAGTCTACCCCAACTTCTACGGACACTATGGAACTGCATGGCAAAATCAACAAAAGGAATTTGCGCAGTTTCCAGGCGCCATATTGATGACGACCAACTGTATTCAACGCCCAATCGAAAGCTACATGGGCAACATTTTCACCGTTGGACCAGTCGGTTACCCAGGCGTACCACACATCGGCGGCAAAGACTTCTCGGCAGTGATACAAAAAGCCCTCGAAATGCCAGGCTTCCAAGAAGACACAGACGGCAAAACAGTAATGGTGGGCTTTGGTAGAAACGCGGTTCTAAGTGTCGCCGGCAAAGTCATTGAATCAGTTAAAAACGGACACATTAAACGGTTTATCTTAGTCGGTGGATGCGATGGAGCCAGACCGGGACGTAGCTACTATACGGAATTTGTGGAGAAAGCGCCCAAAAACACAATCATCTTGACATTGGCATGCGGCAAATTCCGCTTCTTTGACAAGGAACTAGGTACTATAGATGATATCCCTCGGTTGCTTGACGTCGGGCAATGTAACGACGCTTACTCAGCGGTTAAAATCGCTCAGGCTTTGGCAGATGCATTCGGCGTAGGAATCAACGATTTGCCTCTTTCGCTGGTGTTGTCATGGTATGAACAGAAAGCCGTCGCAATATTGCTGTCTCTATTGTACCTGGGAATAAAAGACATCCGCTTAGGACCAAGCCTACCCGCATTCATAACGCCAAACATCCTAAAAGTGCTGGTCGAAAAATTCAACATAATGCCCATAAAAACACCTGACGAAGACCTCAAAGCAATAATGAAGTAAAAAGCCCCAGCTTCGGGCTAACTTCTATTTTTAATATTTTTTAGCCACAAAATACAGAGAGATTGTCCCCACCTAAGCGTTTATTTTCTTGAGTAGCCAAGCCATGTTTTTGCCCAGGTCATCCATAGTTTTAAGGGCTTCCTCATCCTTCTCGACATCGCCTTTGTTCATGCCTATACCGATGTTCCAGTAGGAGGAGCCAGGAACAATCATTTCATTGATAAGGAAGAAGTGGTTTATTGCATCAAATGTTGGGATTGCTCCTGCTCTTCGCACTGCAACTACCGCTGCGCCAACTTTTCGTTTAAAGAGGGAGTTTGCCAATCCGACAAAACCCGCACGGTCTATGAGCGCCTTCATCTCTGAACTCATCATTGAAAAGTATGTGGGTGACCCAAGAATTATTCCGTCTGCCGCAGCCATCTTTTCAATGTAGCTGTTGACGTTGTCGTTGACGATTTTGCATTGTTTATTTTTGGCTTTAAAACAGACGCTGCAGGCGGTGCATCCGTGTATTTCCTGCCCAGCTAACTGGATGAGCTCTGTTTCTATTCCTTCCGGTTCCAAAACCTTCAGCACGCGGCGCAGCAGAATAGCTGTGTTTCCGTCTTTTCGTGCGCTTCCATTAATAGCGATAACCTTCATTGCATGTAACCTCAAATTGTTTAAGGAAATGTTGAGATAAAAAACTAGCGTTTTATCTCAAACAGAATGTTATCAATCAAGGTGATATGCTTCTTCGCCGTGTTGGCTCATGTCTAAGCCGTCCTCTTCTTCCTGCAGGCTCACTCTCAGAGGCGAGAACATGTCTACAAGCCTCAATAGAAGGTAAGACCCCACAAAGGCAAATGCAGATACCACAACTACAGCCAACACCTGCACACCAAGCTGATGCAAACCAACCATGTAAGCGCCGCTATAAAGCAACCCAGAAACACCAGGGTTAACTGCGGTAGTTGCAAACAAACCTATGGCAACCGCGCCGATGACGCCCCCGATTCCATGGCACGCAAAAACATCCAATGTATCATCTATTCTTGACCTTCCCGATCGCCAGTTGGCAATCAAATTGGAAATTACTCCTGCAGCCAATCCAATGATAACCGCGTCTGTGAAGTTAACGTAGCCTGAAGCAGCAGTTATTGCAGCTAAACCGCAAACAGCCCCAACTGCGATACCTACTGCAGAGGGCTTGCCTTTGAGGACCCAATCCATTAGCATCCAGCTAACCGCCGCTGCCGCAGCTGCCAAATTGGTTACTACCACGGCTGAGACAGCTAGATTGTTGGCTGCTAAAGCGCTGCCTCCATTGAATCCAAACCAGCCAAACCACAGTAAGCCAGCTCCTAAAATCACGTAGGGAATGTTGGTTGGTTTAAACTCGGTTCCCATTGACGCTGCTTTTCCACTGCCTTTTTGGTCTAAGGATTTAAGTTGGTCCTTCCAGTACACAACGCCTTTTCGCCTGCCCACAACTAATGCAGCAGCCAAAGCAGAAACCCCTGCAGCTATGTGAACTACGATTCCGCCTGCAAAATCAACTGCTCCAAGAACATGCAACCATCCGTTGGCGTTCCATACCCAATGGGCGATGGGCGAATAAATGAGGGTTGACCATAAAACGACGAAAACGAGGAGAGATTTGAAGCGGATTCTTTCTGCGCAAGCACCGATTATTAGCGCTGGAGTGATTGCAGCAAATTTAAGTTGGAAGGCAAAAAATAAGGCTTCTGAGATTTGTGGGGCGTAGGAGCTGGTGCTGTTTATGGTTATTCCGTTTAATCCAAATAAGCTTGGGCTGAAACCTATGATTCCGCCTATACTTTTTCCATAAACGAAGCTGAAGCCCCAGAAGAACCAAATGAGGCTGACTACGGCGAAGATGATGATACATTGGACGAGGGTGGAAACAAGGTTTTTTCTTCGAACTAAGCCGCCGTAGAAAAAAGCCAAAGCTGGCGTCATCAGCATTACTAGAGCCGTTGACATCAGTACCCATGCAATGTCAGCTGCACCCACACTTGTCCCCCCAAACAGCGTGCTTACCAATTATTTGTTTATTCAAGTGCGATAAACTTGCATTTAAGCTTTGCATTAGCATTGATTATCCCCATTAAAATCGATAAACGTCCAATTAGCTGTTTCTTAAACTCGAATGTTTATAGAACAATCTTTGAACTACGCCAAACAATTTTAAATTTGTTCAAAAATAACTCTTAAAACATGATATTCGTCAAAAATAGGTGGAACGCGCAAAAAGGGAAAATGAAAATGGCTCGACTTTTTCTAGTCGAGTTGGTATGCTTCTTCTCCGTGCTCGCTCATGTCCAAGCCTGCGTCTTCTGCCTCTTCACTTACTCTTAGAGGCGAGAATATGTCTACCAGTCTAAGCAACAAGTAGGATCCAAAAAACGCAAACGGCACTACCACGCCGATGGCTACTAGCTGGACAAGCAGTTGATGGGGGTTTCCAAATAATGCGCCGTTAACCCCTGGAGCATTTGCTACACCGATTGCTGCTGAGGCGAAGAGTCCAGTTGCGATTGAACCCCAGATTCCGCCCACACCATGGCATGCAAATACGTCAAGTGCGTCATCTATTCTTGATCTTCCGGCCCGCCAATTAGCCACTAAGTTTGATATAACTCCAGCTGCCAACCCAATTATCAGCGCAGACGACACGCTAACATACCCTGCTGCAGGCGTAATTGCAACTAATCCTACTACGGCGCCGACAGCAATACCCGTCGCCGATGGTTTTCCTTTGATCACCCAGTCAGCAAGCATCCAGCTTACCGCGGCTCCTGATGCAGCCAAGTTTGTCGTTACAAGCGCTGAAACAGCCAAGTCGTTTGCGGCCAATGCGCTTCCAGCGTTAAATCCGAACCAACCAAACCACAGAAGCGCCGCACCTAGTAGGACATAGGGAACGTTGGTTGGTTTAAACTCGGCTGCATGGTTCTTTTGATCCAGCGATTTCATGGCGTTCTGCCAAGGTATAGCACACCCTTTTCGTCTACCTACAACCAACGCGGCTGCTAACGCTGAAATACCTGCTGAAATGTGCACAACGATGCCGCCGGCAAAGTCGATAGCTCCTAAGTTGTGAAGCCATCCAGTGGGGTTCCATACCCAGCAGGCAATTGGTGCATAGATAAGTGTGGACCACAGAACTATGAAGATGAGTAGTGATTTGAACCGTATTCTTTCTGCACATGCGCCCACGATAAGTGCTGGCGTGATGGCCGCGAATTTTAGTTGGAATGCGAAATAGAGTAGTTCAGGGATTTGTCCTTGCGGAGTGATTTGTGTGTTAACAGCGTTTATGCCTACGCCGTTCATGCCTAACAGACTTGTGCTAAAGCCGATTAAACCGTGGAAGGTTGGGCCAAAAACAAGAGCATAGCCCCAAAGTGCCCAGACGATGCTTATGACAGCGAATATGATAAAGCATTGGACGATTGTGGAAACCAGGTTTTTTCTTCTTACTAGGCCTCCGTAAAAGAACCCTAGTGCTGGTGTCATTAGCATAACAAGTGCTGTTGCAACAATAAGCCATGCAACACTTCCTGAATCTACAGTCGACATTTTCATCTTTCCTTAGACAAATGTTTATGTCTTTTTTTTTTAGCTTCTACAGTTATCTACAAAGAGATATATAAAATATGCGCATATGGATCACTTAACTAGATTACAATGTCCAAACGTTTAAAAAAATGAGCACAACCCCTATATTCATTCAAATTTTAGTTAAGAAAACCCTATCAACAAAATATTCGTCCAAAAAATCCTCTACAACTGGGAACTTTGACATCGCATGAAAAAAGCGTGTTTTTACAACCTTGCACTAATTTACAAGTTTACGTTAAAAACAACCGTCGGCACAAATGTAATCTTGCTGTCGCTTTCTGCGTGGTCTAGAAAAGAAAACTTTGCGGATTAGGGGATAAAATAGGCGGGTCCGACGGGAATTGAACCCGCGACCCCCGGATTAAAAGTCCGGTGCTCTAGCCTGACTGAGCTACGGACCCGCGCTGATTTGTTGCGGCTATAGAAAACAAGAAGGGGTTTTTTAGCGTTTCTATTAGAATTTGACTAAAAAGAAATAGGCTATGGGGATGTTTAAGGATTTAGGATTGTTGACATGAAGCCTTTGATTTTGTCATGGGAGCTAAGGATTGTTTCGATGGTTCCTGCTCCTTTATCTGTGAGTTTGTAGACTCTTTTGCGTTCGACCCATGTGCCTTCGACTATGTCGTTTCGCTCCAGCGCGTAGAGGAGTGAGTAGACAGTGCCTGAGCTCACGAGGAAGCCAAATTTGTTGTGGATGTAGGAGATGGCGTCGTAGCCGCTTATGGGTCCGTTTTGGAGTTCAGCCATTATTATTGTGTCCATGAAGCTTTTGATTACTCTTTCATGCATTTTTTTGATTATTCTTGCTTGGGATTTTTCCCCGTTGACTGTTATTGTTAACGCAACCATGTTTTCGCACTCTTCACTATTCGTGTTTATTCTTGTTTAGATATTTAAGTATTATTCTAATTCGGAATAACGTGTTATAACAAAAGAGAATAAGTATAAACAAAGCAAAAAGAATTTTGGCAAAAACTCTAATTCAAAAATGTTGATAACTATGCTGGCTCTTTATCATATACTGTACATTTTGACATAGCATATACATGCTTTTTTGAGTTAAACTTGTTAAAACGACAAGCAGTTGATAGAAATTTATTAACTTCTTTAATGCATAAACGCGATATGTTGCAGTTGGTTTTTACTTCAACTTCACCAATTCACTGCCTCACTTGCAGTTCTTAATAGTTTCCGATATATGAGCATGTTAAGAAATGTTATACTATTCTTTTGTCCTAAAAGGGTTTGGTGCCCTAAAATTGATTTCATGGAAGTATACATATAAACGGTTAAATGAAGAATACGAACTTGCTAAGAAGAAACAGCAAGCCCTAGATAACCTTCTTGCAAGTGGCAAAATCTCCCAGTCAACACGTGACTCTTTTAACAACGAAATTACTGCAGCAATAGCGGCAATTGAGAAACAACAAAAAGACCTAGTCGAAGGAATGCAAGGCAAAACAATGGAGCTCGAAAACCAGCTAAAAACATTAGAAAGTCTTCTCGCTAACTATGAGATCCAGCATGTTGCGGGCGAAATAGATGATGACATCTATGAACGAGAAATCAGCCTACTAACAACTGGGTTAGAAACAACTCGAAATGAGTTAAACGTAATAAAACAAGTTACAAACCAACTAATGCCCTCCGCACCAGCAGTTCAAGCCCCAGCAGCTCCAGAACCAACTCCAATAGTGGAAGAAGTCGCCCATCAAGCAATAGTTCAAGCAGCCCCAATAGAGACTCCAGCAGTAGCAGCCCCAATTGAAGCACTTATTGAACCTGCTCCAATTGAAGCTGCACCAGTTGAGATTACAGTTGAAACATTAACGGCGGAAGCAGCCCCAGTTAACGCTGCTCCAGAGCCAGCTCCAATCGAATCCGTCCCCACCGAAACTGCCACAATAGTTGAAGCCCCAGTTGAAACTGCACCAATTGAACCAGCACCAGCGGAATGCACACCCATTGAACCAGCCCCAGTAATTGAAACTCCAAAAGTTGAAGAAACACCAATAGAGGTTGCCCCTGCTCCAATTGAAGCTGCGCCAGTTGAAACTGCACCAATTGAACCAGCTCCAATTGAATGCACACCCGTTGAATCAGCTCCCGTTATTGAAGTTCCCAAAGTCGAAGAAACCCCCATGGAAGTTGCTCCTGCCCCAATTGAAACTCCAGTTGTCGAGGCCGTCTCCGTGGAAACCGCTCAAATTGTTCCGCCAGAACCAGAAGTTCAAGTTATAGCTGAACCAGCCTCTGAGGTTGCCCCACAAGAACCAGCAATCATCGAGCCAACTCCAGAAGAACCAATCATAACAATGGAAGCAGCCCCAGTTGAGCAAACTCCAATCGTTGAGCAGCCAGCAGTTGAAGCTCCGGTAGAGATAATTGCGCCGGAAGAATTAGTCGCTGAAGCAGCTCCAGAACCAGAGCAGCCAGTAATTGAGGTTCCATTGGAAGTTTTCGATGTCACACCTGAACCATTAACAGTTGAAACTACCCTTGAAAAAGCGATGTCGCCTATGATGGAGTCATTAATTTCAGAGGAGGTTCAAGTCGAGGCCCACCCTTTGGAGGCGCCCCATGCGGCGCAAGCGGAACTCTGCCACGCACAAGACGCAAACGAAAACACGGCAGAAACAGAAGACTCCAATGAGTCACAATAAACGTATTCTTTCTTCTTTTCTTTTATTTTTTGTCTAACTATCTTTTAATTGTTTTGAAATGTTTCAAAATTTAGGTCCTCGCTGTCTAAGCAAAGGGCTTATTTTGGACTGCTTTTTAACTTGCGTTGAGCTTTTTTGGAGTCGGCGTTAGGTTTGCAATAGCTTCTGCAGTAGCTTGATGGCTGACCAAGCTGCTAGGGCGCTTGTGTGTGGGTTGTCTGGATGAGGGTCGTTTGCAAACCGTAAAAACATCTCGCCGAAGCGCCATTTAACCTCGATTTCGTGGGTGTTACGTTTGACAGCGGGGTCGGAAACTACTCTGACTTTAACTTTTGCTGGTTTAACCGTTAATGCTAAAGTGGCTGCGACATTCATTTCGCGAGGAAACTTTTTTGCCGCTTCTTCCGCGTAGCCCTCATATATCACTCTTTCCTGTTGATTGTATACTCCAAGGGCTTTGGGGTTTTTACGGGAAGTCAAAATTACCTCATTTACCCCCGCCAGAGCCGCGCTGGAGATGGCATCTAAACCGCCAATTGCTCCTGAGGAGAAATGAACTCGGCTAAAATTAATATCCAATCCAAGCAATGCACCCGTGCTCATCACAATTAGCTCGGTTCCTGAAGAAACAATTTTTGCGATATAATCTTTCACCGCTTGTTGTGACGCGGCTTCCACGATAACCTTAGGTTTCTGGGCAAGGAGTTCATCAATGCTTTCAACGATCATTACTGGAAAGTCAAGTGCAGCCTTGAGTTTTTGTGCTTTTGAAGGGTCAACATCAAAGACAACAAGTTCCCGGCACTCTACAAGTTTTCGTTCTATAGCTTCCGCCAATACGGTGCCGATTGCGCCGCAACCAATCAAACCGACTTTTTTGACATTCATACCGTACGCCTAGTAATCTGCTTTTATGTACACTTCGAATGGGCTGACTTGTCGGCATCCAATGGGTTTTTCAGCAAGCACTTCAAAATTTGTAACTTTTAAGGTTCCAACAATGTCTCCTTTGGCCGAGCAAACAACTTTTACGTTCTCTTCGGTGCCAGCGTAGACAGCCAGATTTTTCACTGGAGCATTAAGCGGCAGCTTCTTCTCTGCTTTTTCGTGACGGACCTCGCTGATAATGGCAACAATCAAGTCGCCGTTTTTCTCCGCCTCCTCTTCTACGAGTGCAGAATTGAATTTTGGCCATTGTGAAACCTGCAGACTTTGGAATCCTTTGTCGTCTTTGTACATAATTTGGTAGATTTCTTCAGTCAAATGTGGAGCCACCGGCGAAAGTAACTGCAGTATGCGATAGAGAACCTCATAAAGCGTATATTGTGCTGCCTGCCGTTTGGCTGAACTATGCAAATCAGGATTGTAGAGTCGGTCTTTGACCGCTTCCAAATAGTAGTCGCAGAAAACGTGCCAAGTGAAGTTTCGGACATCTTCGATTGCGACGTTGAACTGACATTTCTCGAATTCATCAGTGACTTTCTTGGTGATGTTTTCCGTCTTGCTAATTATCCATTTATCAAGCGGTTCAAGCTGGACTTTGTTTGCTGAAACGGGTTTGTAGTCGGCTAAGAGATTAGCGGTGAAGCCTGAGGCATTCCAAAGTTTAACGAGGAATCGTCTACCATACTCGACATCCTGCGCCCGGTAAGGAATGTCTGAGCCTGTTGCTCCTCCACCTGCAGCCCATTGCCTTGTGGCGTCAGCGCCGTTTTTGTTGAGGACTTCTGGAGCGGCTGCATAATTTTTGAGGGATTTGCTCATTTTTCTGCCGTCGGCGCCAAGCACCATGCCGTTGATTAGTACGCTGTTGAATGGGCGCTCATTAAATAGAGCTAAGTGGCGTACCATGAGGTAATATGCCCAGGTTCGGATAATGTCAGTGCCAGAAGGATGCATGCTTGCCGGAAACAGGTGTTTCCAATCAGCTCGATCAGGCCAGCCCGCATGGACAGCGCAGGTAATTGAAGAATCCATCCAAGTATCCAAAACATCGGTTTCACCGCTAAATTCGGTTCCGCTGCATTTGGGGCATTTGTCGATTCTGGGTTTTTCCATTCGAGGATCAATTGGCACCCAGTTTTCTTGGGCAACGATGACTTCACCACAGCTTTTGCAGTACCAAACAGGAATGGGCGTAGCAAATAGTCTTTGACGACTGACAACCCAGTCCCAATCAAGTGAACGGGTCCAATCGATGAGGCGGTTTCTCATGTAGTCGGGGTACCATGGAATCTCGTTAGCGTTCTTCTCTACTGCTTCAGAAAGAGGCATGGTTTTCATGAACCATTGTTTAACCTCTAAGATTTCAACTTGGGCTTTGCAGCGGTCGCAGACTCCGACTTCATGCTGGATTTTCTCGCTTTTCTCAAGTAACCCTGCAGTGGTGAGGTCTTCTACGACCGCTGCTCGGGCTTGGTTAACATATTTACCTGCGTATTTGCAGCCTGCTTCGCTGATTTGGCCAGTTTCTGTTAAGAGTCGGATGACTGGGAGTTTGTGTTTTATGACGGTTTTAACGTCATCTTTGTCTCCGTAAGTGCAAATCTGCACGACTCCGGTGCCGAATTTGGGGTCCACGCATTCATCGCCGATAATTGTTACACTGCGGTTCATGAGCGGCACAGAGATTTTTCGGCCAATATATTTGTTGTAGCGTTCGTCAGCTGGGTTAACCTCAACGGCCACACATGCAGGGATGAACTCGGGCCTTGAAGTTGCTATAAGCAAGTATTCGTTGGTGCCTTCAAGCTGGAACCGAACGTAATGCAAGACACCGTCTTTTTTTACATGGTCAACTTCTGCGTCAGCTATGGCGGTTTCGTCATGTGGACACCAATTCACTGGATGCGTGCCCCGGTACATGTAACCTTTCTCATGAAGTAGAATGAAGCTAAGTTGGGTCCGGCGCCAATAGTCTGGATCCATTGTCTTATATTCGGTAGTCCAGTCTATGCTTGCACCCATCTTGAGGATGCCTTCTTTCATCATGGCAATGTATTTTTCAACTAGCTCGATGCACCATACGCGGAATTGGTCAGGAGGAACATCTCTTTTGCGTATGTTTCTGGCTTTTTCTACTTGAATTTCTATGCCTAAGCCATGGCAATCCCAGCCTTGGGGAAAAAGCACGTTGAAGCCTTGCATCCGTTTGTAGCGTGCAACCATGTCAAAGTAGGTCCAGTTGAGCACGTTGCCCATGTGCAACTCGCCAGAAGGGTACGGCGGCGGAGTATCTATGCTGAACGGAACCCGCACCTTGTCGTTCCAATCATAGTGGTAAATGCCCATTTCTTCCCACTTCTGCTGCCACTTACGCTCAATTTCCGCAAAGTTGTACTCTTTAGGCAAAGGCTGCATGCTAATCAATTCCACTTATTTGTGTGACGGTAGGAAAACAAAAATATAACCTAAAAACATTATCCCCACTATGAGATCATAGAAGGCAACGTTTTTCGCGTTTAATATCTATTAGCGTCATCAAAAAATTCTTTGGGCGAAAGGATTCTGGTTTTTCTGAACCTGCCGCGTTTAAGAAGGTGTTTGTCTCCTGATACAATGAACTCTGCTCCAGATGCCGAGGCACATTCTAATATTTTGTTATCATCTGCATCCTCTTTGACAACGTGCAATCTCAATTTGGGCTTAAGTATTGTGGAGTTCGTTTCGATGGCTCGCAGAATTTCTTTTTCATTTACGCCTGCTTTTCTTAGAACTTCAGATATTTTGGGATATAAGAGAACTTTAGAAATTTCTAATAGAATATCTTTGCTAACGTAAATTGTTAGCTCTTCCTTTACTTGTAAAAACTTGTCTTTGAGAATCTTCTCCATGGCAATTGAAATCCAAACGTTCGTGTCGAAGACTACTTTGACTTTCTTGCCCACTCAACTGCCTCAGCCACAAGCTTATCAACGTCAATAGACTTTTCACTGGTTACTTTCTCAATTTTCTCAGCTATATCGCCAAGTGATAGCTCTTTGGTTTTTCTGAGCAGTATGTCTCCATTGCGAGTAAGCACTAAAAGCTTTTCGCCACCTTTCACTCCCAACTTCCTGCGGACCTCTCGGGGAATTACCACCTGACCTTTAGATGAAACCTTGATTATATCCTCGATTTCCTCTGTCATAAATTACAGACATATTTTACAAGTAAATAAATTTTTACATTACTATCAAAAATATTTAAAAAGAAAGACTTACGCGCGATTAAAAAAGAAAAAACCGCCGCTCAGACGGTGAATTTGAAGGATCAGACTTAGCCTATCGATTTCTTTCGACTCACACAAACAAAAACGTTTCCAATTACAAGAATTCCACTGCCCTCGCTAAACCCTGAATTTTAGGAAAGNNTGTAAGGTAATTCGGGGAGCTGGGAAAATAACCCGGCTGAGAGGACAGCTGTTTGCTGTCGACCCAATGAACCTGAACCAGGTAATACTGGCGGAGGGAAAAAACAAGTGAACCTATATAACCTACAAAGTAAATCACAATCTGAATCTGAGAATCAAAACCCACTAGAAAAGAACAGCAATACCATTTTCTCAACAAAAATATTGGCAGAAATAATAGTGTTCGTTGCCATGGGCGGCGCTTTGGCTCTTGTTAGCCATTCATTTTTCAGCTTGCCACAGGGCGGCTCAATTAATCTAGGAATGTTGCCAATATTTTGGCTTGCACTTCGGCGGGGACCAAAAATCGGCATATTCGCAGGCGCTGTTCTTGGTGTAGTTGACCTAGCAATTGAGCCATTCGTCGTTAATCCGGCACAATTCATTCTTGATTATCCCTTGGCGTTTGCCTGCCTTGGACTTGCAGGATTCTTTAGGAAATTTAATGCTGTTGGCCCAGTTGTCGGCGTGGTTGTTGGCGGCACAGGTCGCTTCTTATCCCACTTCACCTCAGGCGTCATCTACTTTTCAAGTTATGCACCCGCTGGCATGAGCCCAATCGTTTACTCTATAGTCTACAACGGAACCTTCATGGTGCCCAGTATCATAATCTGTGCATTTGCCATTTTCATACTGCAAAGGAGCAAGACCCTTAACATTTACCTTTAAGGACCACAAAATATGGGAAAGCTGCCAAATGGTGAACTCAAGAAACTGTTAAGTTGCATACGGAAGGATCCACGAGTCGTCATCCCGCCGATGATCGGATACGACTCAGGCATGCACCAAGTAGATGGGAAATATCTTGTGGTTGCTTCCGATCCATGCACAGGCGTCCCCGAAGAATGGTTCGGGTACCTGCTAATCAATTATGCCGCATCAGATCTAGCGCTGTCAGGCGCCAAACCCCAATTCTGCACCATCAACTTGCTTGCGCCGCTCGGGACTAAGCTAGAAGTTTTCCAGTTTGTAATGAAGCAAATATGCCAGGCTGCTGAGGCGCTAGGTATAGCTATTGTTCGTGGCCACACAGGCATGTACGGCAGTGTCTCTGAACTTGTCGGCGTCGCCACAGTTTACGGGTCAGTGCAGCTCGAGAAGTTGATTACACCAGCAAACGCTAAGCCAGGCGACATAGTAATGTGCACAAAACCGCTGGGACTGGAAACGCTCACAAACTTCGCCTTAACTCACAGCCAGCAGGCGCAGAAACTATTCGGCGTAAAGCAGCAACAACAGCTTTCCAGTCAGGTTCACCTGCAAAGCTGCGTTGAGGAAGCGCTGCAACTTGCAGCTGTCGGAGGAGTGCACGCGATGCACGATGCTACAGAAGGTGGGTTTGTGGCGGCGCTAAACGAGCTCGCCGGGGCTTCCAATGTGGGTTTTAAAGTGGATTGGGGCAGAATACCAGTTTCCAAAGAAGCATACGCATTGCAAAAGCACTTCAAACTTTCAGACGAACAACTGCTTGCCATGTCTTCAACAGGCACCATTTTGGCGGCGGTTGATCCCGCGGCAAAGGAAAAAGTCGAAGCCACGCTAGCCGCAAAAGGCCTTCGGGCTTGTTTTCTAGGTGAGTTCACGGGAGATAAAGTGCGGCTCCTAATTAAGAATGGAAAAGAGTCACTTTATCCTCAAGTAGCCGATGACCCTTATGCCTTGATTCTTAACGAATAGGCTATTTTTTCAGCTCTGACAAAACAAAGTTGACGATTTCTTCGGCGATGTTTACTTTGCTGACCACTTGCAGTCCTTTCCATCCCGGTTGGCTGTTGACATCTACGATGCGAGGTCCGTCAGGTCCTTCAAGTATGTCTACGCCTGAGACTTTGCAGCCTACAGCCTTAGACGCTCTTATTGCAATGTCTTCAAATTCTTTGCTGATTTCTGTTGGGGCAGGTTTGGCTCCTCGACTGTAGTTGGTTTTCCAGCCTTCTGCCACTCTTCGCATAGATGCGACAACTTGGTCTCCAATGACGAAGGCGCGTATGTCTGAATGTCCGTGGGGAACGAATTCCTGCATGTAAATGACGCCGTGGTGGAAGGTGATTGCTTTGAAGATAGTATCGGCAATGTCGATGTCGTTAACTCGTGTGGCCCCTTGTCCTCGACTGCCGAAGACGGGCTTAACAACGATGTCTCCGCCCAGCTCGTTGAAGGCTTTTAGCGCTTCGTTAACGCTTTCCGTTGCCAGTGTACGGGGAACGGGAACGCCTACGTCTTCGAGCAGAGCCAAAATGTCATATTTGTCGACGCAGTGCTCGATGGCGGTTGGCGGGTTAACCATGTAGAAGCCTTGGCGTTCAAGCTTGTAGAGCATGTCCATTCGAAATACCAGTTCTTCCAGTGAGCCTCGTCCAATAGGTCGAATAATGAGGGCGTCGAGATCGTCAAGGATGTTTGTGCCGTTGACTTTGAAGTAGGGCTTGTAGGCAAGCCGTGCAACGATCTTAGGAAAAGTAAAGCACTCATATGGAATGCCCCGTTTGGTGAGGGCTTCGCGGACTTGGCTGCTGCTCCAAGCCTCTGGGTTCCGTGTCATTATTCCAAATTTCAACGCAGGTCTGTCCTTGCTTAACTTGTATTGAGATTGCTTACAGAATGTGCTCTTAAAGTTTCTGGGCAAAACTGGAAATTAACTATTTTTGCTTCATTGATACTGTGATTTTGCCTAGTACAAATAGGCGGCTTTTTTTGTGTTGAACGGAAAAACGTGAACTATGTCAACTTTCATCGGCAATTCTAAAAAGCTTGTTTTTTGTTTTGTGAAAGGAAAGTCGTAGGGCATCTTTGTTTTTGCCTATTAAGTCGCCAATAAAGGCTCCAAACGCTAAAAAGATTACAAAGCTCGTTATCAAGAAGAATTCGTCGCCAATCGAGTTCGCTATTTGAGGTTCAAACCCCACTGCCTTAATCAAAAGTATGACTGCGAACCATATTAGAAAGCCGATTATTGATGCTCCAACGAAGAGGTATATTGCCCTTGTTTTTGTTTTCACGGTTGAGGGCTCAAATCTGAGGTAGTAGGCGAAGGCTATTACTGAGAGCACACTCGCAATCATGATTGCTATTGCCGTAACCGCAACTTTGGTTGAGTATCCATAAAAGATACCGAAAACCACCATGAAAACCGTAATCACAATCCAATAGGATTTCCGTGAGGTAATGGTTACAGGTTTAGACTCAATTTTTTGTTTGGTCTTGAGCGGTTTTTTTGGTTGTGGTTTGGGCTTTTTGGGCATGAAACTATTGTTTCATTGTTTTGCACTTATTAACATTTCATGTTTCGCATAATAACTGCTCATCGAAAGCAACGATGAAAAAATTTGGTTAAGCCGCAAAAGCTTATTTTAATCTTTCCAGACGTAGCGAATTTAGCAAAAGCAACATTGTTACTCCATCGTCGCCCGCAATCACGGTTGCCAGCAAACCAGTGACGCCGATTACTCCCAAAGCTCCCAAAATCAACTTTATGATTAGTGAAGCTACAATGTTCTGTTTAGCAATGCCCATGGTTTTGTCGCTTAGCCTAATCAAATATGGTATTGCAGCAAGCTCGTCTTTTACTAGAACAATATCGGCGGATTCCAATGCAACATCAACGCCTGCAGCACCCATAGCCACTCCCACATCAGAAGCGGCAAGTGCAGGTGCATCATTAACGCCATCGCCGACCATCGCTACCAACCCATCTTTACCCTTCATTTCTTCGATGCATTTGAGCTTGTCTTCGGGAAACAGCTCAGCGTAAAATTCGTCGATTTTGAGTGTTTCTGCGGTTTCTTTGGCGATCTCTATTCTGTCTCCAGTAAGCATGGCGGTTTTTATACCGATTTTCTTGAGCTCCTGAATTGCTCTTAGCGCGTCTTCTCTGACTTGGTCTACAACACAGAGGGCTGCGAACCCTTGTTTGCCAACCGAAACGCAGACAGAGGTGTGCGTGTCCGCAGTATCTATAGCCATGGCTTCTTCACAGTTACACTCAAACTGCTTCATCAACTCCATGTTTCCAACCGCAACAAAGTTGCCGTTCACGCTGCCTATGATACCCTTCCCAGGCACCTCCGTAACATCGGTGACTTTCAGTTTGCTCAAATCAATGCCTTCTTCTCGAGCACGCCGAACAATTGCTTGAGCCACAGGGTGGTTTGAGAATTGGTCCAATGCAGCAGCCATGGCAAGGGCTTCCAGCTCGGTTCTCTCGGTAAGCCGCACCTCATGAACGGAGGGTCTGCCCAAAGTTAACGTTCCCGTTTTGTCGAAAACAACTTTTTTGACCTTAGCGAGTTTTTCAACGTAAACTCCGCCCTTAATTATAACCCCTCTTCGGGCAGCAATTGTTATTGCAACAAAGACTGTTGCTGGAACAGAAATAATAAAGGCGCTTGGGCAGGAAACCACAAGCAGAATCAACGAACGGTAAAACCATATGTTGAACGAGGCGCCGAAGACCAGCGTTGGCACTGCAGCAGTCACTACAGCTAGTATGATTACAATTGGTACATAAATTCTTGCAAACCGGTCTACAAGTCGTTCGATAGATGCTTTCCGCTTCCCCGACTGAGAAACAAGGACCATAATTCGCGAGACAAGGGTTTCGCTTGCCCTTTTTGTCACAGTTATTTTGAGCACGCCGGTCATGTTGAGGGTGCCAGCGTAGACGCAGTCGTTGGTCTTTTTGGTTACAGACATTGATTCTCCCGTAACGATGGCTTGATCGACATGAGAGACCCCTTCAACCACGTTGCCATCCAGCGGTATCCGTTCGCCAGGTCTCACCAGCAAAGTCATGTTTGGTTCAACCTCGTTGACGGTAACGGTTTTTTCTATTCCATCTACGATAATTCTTGCTTTGTCAGGCATGAACTTGGATAATTTTTCAACTGTTCGTCTTGCACGGTCTTCAATGTAGCCTTCAAAATATTCCGCTATTGAGTAGAGAAATAGAACTGTTGCCGCCTCGAACAGGAAATGTAGGTATAGGGCGCCTAAAGCTGCGACAGCCATCAAAAACTCAACGGAAAAACGTCTTTCAACAAAAAGATCCTTTAAGCCTACGGCACCGATGTACCCTGCCGCAAAAATTACCACAACATAATAAAGAACCACACTAAGCGTTGCCTTAACGTTAACAATGGGTATAACGAAGTTAAGGGAAACCCCTCCGAAGAGGTACTGGAGCAACCCTGCGATTAGGATAGTTGCGCCTAACAAAATGGCGAAAGTTACCATTGTCTGCTTATTTTCGTGCCCTTCATCTTTTTCTTCAGGCTTTTCTATGCAGAATTTTACTTCGTCACTCAATTCTAAAACCAGTTACTGTTATGTAAAATAAATACTAGGAAAAAAAGATTTAAAATCAAAGAGGGCATCCCGACGAATGCCGCAGTAATTTACGCAAAAGAATTAAGGCAAAAGAAGCCTACTTTGGATTTATGAAAAGGCTCGTTTGGCTTTAACATTTGTCTCGGTGCTCACAATTTCATCGTTAGAATTTTTGGGGCATGCCAGCACTGTTTCAGCTAGTCCTGACGAGTCATTTCCAACGCTTACAATGCCTGTGGAATACGTTAACTATACAATCACACGGGTCAATGGGTTATGAGGGCCACTGTAGATGGCGATTACCCAATTTACGTGCAAAAGCAGACTGGCAGCGGTTTCAACTGCGAGTTGTCTGTGACTTACCCCTGCCCCTGATTCCACTTTAGAAGAAAAACCTGGTAGATTAGTAGAAGCAGGGGATGTATTCTCGGACTCTGAACTTGACGCCTAATCCGTCAGCAACCATCTGAGCCTTCGTCAAATCAACTTCGGGCATTCTCACAGCCGTTGCTTCCACCTGCAGAAAAGGTTTGGCCTTGTGCATAAACTCAATTACGGCTTCGTAGGCTCCCTCGAAGGTTGGTTTGCAAACTTCTCGGTAGGTTTCGTCGTCGCCTGTATTTAAGCTAACGCTGACGTTGTCAACGCCCGCCGCTTTCAACTCAGCAGCCACATCTCTGCCCTTGTTAAGCACGTACCCATGCCCGTTGGTGTTCACGCGAATTTTCAGAGGTCTGCCGTAATGTTGCCTAATCCACCGCGTTACAGACAATAATACCTCAAGTCTCTCGGTAGGCTCGCCAAAACCGCAAAAAACTACCTCAACCCAACTTCGCATACATAAAACCTCTGCGAGCTCCCCAGTAACCTGCCCAAAGCTTGGGTCCTGTGCCAGTTTAAGGTTGAAGCCTCCAACGCCACGCCTAAAGTTTCTGAGGCAAAAAAAGCAGCTGTTAGAACATCGGTTGGTTATGTTTAGGTAAAGCTTGTTTTCTAGCCAGTAAACGGTTTTAGGAGCATCGTTTTTAGCCAGTTTTCTAGCCGCCTGTCATTAGCGACATGAGAATTATGTTGTCGCCGTCTTTAAGTGGGGTGTTGACTCCTTGCAGCTGATCCATTAAAACTCCGTTAACCATGGCGACAAAGGTTGCTTTCATTTCTTGGTGTTGGGGGTCGTAGACTTCTTGCGTAAAGGGTTTGCCATATTTGTCAGCGATGATCTGCAGCACATCAGACAGCAGGCATGCTTCACCTACATTAAAGTCGTCTATGCTTGTTTTTGTGAAGCTTTTAACCAAGCTAATGTAGTGCACTTTTACTTTCATTTTTTTCCCTGCTGTTGAGCGCGCTGCTTTTAGATTGAGGTGACGCGTCTCATATCCTTTTTTGCTGATACAAGGCGGTTTTAACCTGAATTAATGCAAAAACCGTTATGACTCTAAATGCATTTCGCACAACAGAAAGCAACGCAAAAACCATGAATTTGCAAGCGAAAAACCCATTAACTTAATATAGTTTTCAACTGCCTAATAGTCTAAAACAATTGGAGGAGCGAGGTTTGTTCGGTTACGCAGGAAAAATCTTACGCGTTGACTTAACCAATTCTAAGATAACAACTGAAAAACTAGATAGTGAAACCGCACAGAAATATATTGGCGGTATCGGTTTAGGCATGAAACTATGGTTAGCCAACTCAAAGGCAGGCGTTGACGCCCTCAACCCTGAAAACCCACTGGTATTAGCAGTCGGTCCAATTTCAGGAACAATGTTTCCAACAGGTGGAAACGGTCACGCATTCATTTCCAAATCACCAGCTACCGGCGGCGTCGGAGAAGCAGTAAGCCACGGCACTTTTGGAGCAGAAATAAAAAGAGCAGGCTACGACGCAGTTATCTTCACCGGTAAAGCTGAAAAACCAGTTTACCTCTGGATTGACGACGAGTCAGTCCAACTTCTTGACGCAGAAAAACTCTGGGGAAAATCTCCCGCTGAAACCGAGGACGCCGTCAAAGACGAAATCGGCGACTACTACGTTCGTGTGGCCTCCATAGNNTTAGCAGGCGAAAAACAATCCAAAATCGCTAACATCATTAACGAGAAAACCCGTGCTGCAGGAAGGACAGGTCTTGGCGCCGTTATGGGCAGCAAGAATCTTAAAGCCATCGCTGTCCGGGGAACAAACGATATTGTTGTAGCAAAGCCACAAGAATTCATAGATCTTGTTAAAGAGTTTCATGAACGTATGAAAGGTCCAGCAGCCCAAAAATACCGAACACTAGGCACCTCAGAAAATATCATGATACAAAACAACCTGCACTGCATGCCCACACGAAACTATAATAACTCTCATTTTGAAACCGCCCAAAAAGTAAGTGGAGAAGTCCTAAACGAACGCTACATCGTAAAAATTATCGCTTGCAATTCATGTGCCATGCGCTGTGAACATGAAGCAGTTATCCGGGATGGACCCTACAAGGGAACCATGGCACGTATGGAATACGACAACATCTGGGCGCTTGGGCCAAACTGCGGCGTAGACAAACTTGACGCAATCATAAAAGCTGCTGAACTATGCAATTACTATGGTCTTGATGCAACAAGTGCGGGTGTAACCGTGAGCTTTGTGATGGACTGCCACGAAAAAGGAATCCTAACCCATGAACAATTGGAAGGAATAGATGCTCATTTCGGTAACGCAGAAGCCGTTTTGACGCTTATCGAGAAAATCGGCAAACGAGAAGGAATCGGCGATATGCTTGCTGATGGGGTAAAAGTAGCAGCACAGAAAATCGGTAAAGAATCATACAAGCTTGCCCAAAACATCAAAGGCTTAGAAGTCACAGGCTACGATCTACGCTGCCTCAAAACAGCAGCTTTGGGTTTTGCAGTATCCTTCCGAGGAGCAGACCACAACCGCAGCGGCGCCTACACCTACGACCTCTCAGGAAAAGTTGACCGCTTAAAAGCTGAAAAAGGACGCGGCAAACTAGTCAAAGACTCCGAAGATGTCTATGCTTTGATTGATTCATTCATCATCTGCAAAAACGCAAAAGGTACCCTCTATAAAGAGCTGCCCGATCTCGCCAAACTTTACTTTTTAACCACCGGAGTGGAAATGACTCCTGACCAGCTTAGTTTGGCAGGGCAACGAGTAAACACACTTGCGCGGTTAATCAACATCCGAGAAGGTTTAAGTCGCAAAGACGACACATTGCCTTGGAAAGTAATGAACCAACCGATCCCCGACGATGGACCAGGAAAAGGCTCAGTAGTAACGCAGGAGGAACTTGACATGATGTTAGATGACTACTATCAGGCGCGCGGCTGGACAGTCGAGGGAGTTCCAACAAAAGCCACCCTTGCAAACCTTGGGCTCGAAGATCTTTCAAGTATAGTTGAGGGAAAACAATAAAATGGTTAAAATGCATGATAGAAAATTCGTTTCTGTCGACCCCGACAAATGTGTAGGCTGCCAAATATGCGAGTACGCTTGCTCTTTCACCAAAGAGAAAGCCTTCAACCCACTTAAGTCACGCATCCGAGTTGTCAGAGTTAACCAAATAGCTAACATGTCAGTCACATGCAGACTCTGCGAAGACCCAGCATGCGTAGCTGCCTGCCCACGTGACGCACTTTCACAGTCCACCGACACAGGCAACATTGTGCTTGACAAAGACAAATGCAACGGCTGCGGCTGGTGCATCGAAGCCTGCGACTACGGCGCCATAATGCTGCACCCAGAAACCAAAGTAGTTTACGTTTGCGACCTCTGCAAAGAAAGAGCCGACGGCCCCCAATGCATCAAATGGTGCCCAGAAGAAGCCCTGACATTGGTTACGAGCGACGTGTTGGCTCAGAAAGCAAGAATCAGCGCAATCAAGAAACTCTTCCAAGTTCAAACAGAAAAAATAAGCTAAGCTTCAAAAAATCGGCAATCTTTTTTTGCCCATTATCTTTTTTCCATTCTAATTGGGAACCGCCTCAATTGAGCAGATGGCAACTAGTTTTTGCAAAAACTATTAATAACGAAAACCAGACTGTTAGCAACATAAATTAATTTACAATGGTGCCGATTGCTTGCTCTTAAGTCAACTCTTCACTGTAATTATACTCGGGTTAATTCAGGGTCTATCCGAGTGGTTGCCCATATCCAGCACCGCACACCTCAAAATCGCCGAGTATTTCCTGGGCTTCTCAGCCACACCTCTCTTCAACGTATTTTTGCATATCGGCACACTTGGCGTTGTTATTTTTTATTTTAGGCGCGATATCAAAATTATTCTCACTGACTTAGTCCATGGAGACTTTCACAGTGAATACGGCAGATTCATCCCTCTGATTATTGTCGCTTCAATCCCAACAGGTATAATTGGGATCCTCTACGACTTTTACCTCGGCGACAACTACCAAACATTTCTAATAATGGGCATTACCTTCCTAATCGGTGCCACCCTGCTTTTTCTGAGCAGATACGGCAAAGAAGACCAAAGCAAAATCTCTTATCGGCGGGCTCTTATCATGGGTGCAGCTCAGGGCGCAGCAAGCTTTCCAGGGCTCTCTAGAAGTGGCTCAACCATCTCAAGCGGGCTGCTACAGAATGTTAAGCGGGAAATGGTTTTCAAATTCTCTTTTTTGCTATCAATCCCTGCCGTTATAGGCGACTTAGCTGTTGAAGCCTACCATGAGCGGGGAAGTTTCACTCAAGGCGTCGGTGTTAGTTCCATTAATCTTGCAATCGCTTTGGTGTTTACTGTAATAGCAGGCTACTTCGCAATCACGCTGGTTAAGCGTCTTGTGCTGACAAAAAAATTCCACTACTTCGCAGCCTACACCTTCAGTCTAGGCATAGCCCTAATACTTATGGCACTGCTTCTTGGCTACTAAACACACACGAAAGATCGTTGATGTCTTTTCTACTAAAAATAACTTGTTTCCCATCAGGTGAAGTCAAAAATGTGCACTTTAGGTTCTTTTGGTCAGCACGCAAATTTAATTAACAAAAAACTACCTGGTTTTAATGTGCATTGCAAGAACTAGTTTTTTTGATCTCTAATCTCTATTTCCACTTCACAACCGCTTTAACCTTCACAAGAAATAGACGTATAATGAGGATTGCAGATGCTTCGTTCCAATAGGCGAATTCGCTCCATCACTGAAACTACAAAGGCGATATCTTTCGCAACATTGGTGGAATTGCTATTTTTTGTGGAAGACTGCTGAATTTCGGGTGTTTCATTGGGCAAAAAAAGCACTGATTATCGGGATCACTTGTCGGTCTTGATAGACTTTATTCCAGACCCAGTTGTAATAACTGACCAAACAGGAAAAACCGTTGCTAAAAACAAGACAGCTGAAGAATACGCAAATTACAGCAGACAAGAGATAGCGGGAACTTCATTTCAAGGAAGGTTCTTAGATGCGTCTTCACTGAAAGAAAATGTGCTAAACAAATTAAGTGCTAAAGATCTTGGTTCGCAAGAACTAAAAATTATCGCTGAAAACGGCGATTTTAGATTTATGGAATCGGAAAACAGTAAAATTGAGCTTGATGATGAAGTTTTTAACCTCTTTATTTTTCACGATGTTACAGAGCGCAAGAAGACCGAGCAAGCGCTTTGGAAAGCAAAAAATGATTGGGAACTAACTTTCAACAGTGTGCCGGATCTCATTGCTATTTTGGATGATAAGCATCGTATTGTTAGAGTGAATCATGCGATGGCAGCCGCATTAGGCGCCGTACCTGAAAAATGTGTAGGATTGCATTGTTATTCATGTGTTCACGGGACGAGCTGCGCTCCAGCCTTTTGCCCTCACTCAAAGACTTTGAAAGATGGGCGAGAACATATTGAAGAAGTACATGACGATCGTCTCGGCGGAGATTTTTTAGTTAGCACAACCCCTATAGTTGATGAAAAGGGGCGAGTCACGGGTTCAGTTCATGTCGCAAGAAATATTACTGAGCGAAAACAGGCCGAAAAAGAACTTGAAGAATACGCTAAACAACTGGCGGATACACAGGTTCGTCTAGTTAATTCTGAAAGATTAGCGGCCATCGGCGAACTGGCCCGGCAAATAGGGCATGACTTACGCAATCCCTTAGCCAGTATGAAAAATGCCGCTTTTTACTTGAAAAAGAAAGGAAACAATTGTACTGCTGAAGACAAAGCACGAATGCTGGATATTATTGATAAAGATATCATGCGATCTGATAAAATCATTAACGACCTCTTGGAATACTCAGGCGAGATCTGTTTAGAGTGCGGAGAATGCACTCCACGGTCGCTTTTGATAACTGCCTTATCAAAAGTTCAAATTCCTGAATGCGTTAAAGTGGAGAATTTTGCTTTTGAAGAGCCCGTGATAATTGTCGATGTTGATAATATCCAAAGGGTCTTTATTTCTATTATCAAGAACGCTTTTGAGGCAATGCCTAATGGAGGAACACTTACAATACGGAGCGCTGAGTCCAACTTTACTGTAAGGATAACTTTTAGTGATACCGGCATCGGAATACCTGAAGAATTGCTGCCAAAGATTTTTTCACCTTTGCTGACAACAAAAGCGCAAGGAATGGGACTTAGTTTGGCTATCTGCAAACGGATAGTAGATAGCCATGGAGGAAAAATTGAGGCTCAAAGCTCCTTAAACAGAGGTGCAACCTTCACGGTGATTTTACCCCTTAAAACCCAGCCAGCCTCGACCAGTTCTGCTAGTTTTACTGAAAAGGACCCCTTACTTCACTATTCACAGTAGATATCGCTACAGTGCTATGTGGCACCCATTCATCACTGCTAAACAAAAGGCGGCAGTCGTTTTCGCGTCGTTTTTCAACAAAGACGTCTTGTTTCTTCAAGTGTTAGCGGGACTGGTCAAGTAGTCTCTGGTTATAGTTTCTTATTGAATAAGAATTCGGGCTCACGGCTAATCGATAGATTCCAATAGTGAGAAAACAAAGCCTTTGTCCATTTGAATGACAAGTCATCTTCAGCTCGAAAGCCATGATAATCTATTTTCCCTTCAGTACTAAGAAACCCGAGCGCTGCAACTTCCTTCTCTGATAGGCATATTAATACATCAACCTTTTCCAAGAATCGGGCTTGGAGTCTTCCTTCTTTTATGGCCTTCAAGTTTACTGAATCACACATACGTTCAACAGCTTTTTTTGGAGGAGTTACATTTAGGGGCAGTAACAGTCTAAACTCAACGCCACGTTTCAGTGCTTCTTCAAGGTGGGGCATTGTGCTTACAAGAATTTGGTTGGAGAGAATCCAAATGTATTCATAAGCTTTTTGTATCATGTTTTCAACGTTTGAAAAAGCGATCATAACGTCGTCAACTAATTGGCACCCTTTGAGGGAGGCCAAACTGTATGAAAATTCTTTTGGAATGTTTGAAAGAGTATGAGTCGCAAAGTAATCATTATATTTCGACAAAAAGCTGAAGCCCTCAAGTAGATCTATCGTTTCTTCTCCGTAGGGCGTTAAATGAAAGCAGCCTTCTGCGTCTTTGCTAATTAGTTTTGCTTCGACGAGCCTTAATACATTACGTGAGGTTTCTTGAACAGTAAAATCAAGCTTCTTGGACAAGTAGGAGATTCTAAGTGGTCCATTCTTTAGTTCGAGAAGAATGGCCAGCCTGTCTGCGCCTGCAAGTTCAAAAAGCAGATTTTGTAAGGCTTCCAAAACCAGCGCACCAATATACATTGAATTAGGCTTTGCCAATATTTATGATATTTCCTTTAACGTTATGTTTTTTCATAATTCATGTTGAGCACTGTTTATCGTTGATCGTCCGATTAATATCAAAACGAGGAAACGAAAAATGAAGATGTTTAGACCTGGAAAAACCTTGTCAACAAGAATCCGTTCTTCAACGGAGGATTAATGAAAATGAAAGCGCTGGTTCTTAATGGATCTAACAGTGAAGAGAGCACTGTCAATACAGTTTCAGATTATCTGGAAGATTTCCTTCGGATAACTGGTCATGAAGCCGATGTTATGGTTCTTCGCAAGGAAAATATTGGTGCTTGTTTGGGTTGCTTCGGTTGTTGGTTAAAGACTCCTGGGAAATGCGTGATCAACGATTCTGGGACTGACTTGCCTTCGAAGGTTATTCATAGTGATGTCGTTTTTCTCTTAACGCCAATAACATTTGGCATGTACTCTTCGGAACTAAAGAAAGCATTAGACAGGTTTCCATGTCCCATTCTTCTCCCCTTTTTTACGAAAGTAAACGGCGAAATCCATCACGTTAAACGATATGAAAAATACCCAAAACTAGCCGCCATTGGTGTTATGTCAAACCCTGATGACGAAAGCGAAACAACATTTGCCACTCTAGTTGACCGAAATGGCATAAACTTGCATACCACCGCTGTCTCCACTATTGTTTATTCAAACGACGGGGCTGAAGTAATTAAAGAAAAGGTCGTTTTAACGTTGTCGAAGGTTGGTATGCAATGATGCAGAAACCTACTAAAGCTGTTCTCATTATAGGCAGTCCACGTGGTCCAAAAAGCACTTCAAACTCGCTTGGAACTTTCTTAGCTGAAAGACTTCAAGAAAAACAGATTACCTGTGAAAAAATCTTCATTAACCAATGTCTTAGCTCAAACGAGAAGCGAACAAGTTTGCTTCGGCTCGTCGACAATTCTGATTTGATTATACTTGCTTTTCCTTTATATGTTGACAGTTTGCATTCGCAGGTTATCAAGACGCTCGAGTTGATCGCTGAACATGAAAAGGGCCAAATTGGTTTGAATAATAAAAGTTTTGTGGCAATTGCAAATAGTGGATTTCCTGAGGCAAAACACAGCAGTACTGCACTAGCAGTTTGCAGATTGTTTGCTCGACAAGTGGGTTTCAACTGGGCAGGTGGACTTGCTATGGGTGGAGGCGGATTAGTATCAGGTCAGCCACTCGCTGAAACAGGCGGGCGGGTTCGGAACCAAGTAAAGGCACTCGAAATCGCTGCTGAAGCACTCTCGAAAGGCGAAGCTATACCGGAAAAGTCTGTTGCATTGATGTCTAAGCTGGGTATACCTCGATCATTTTATCTGTGGATGGCTAATAGAGGCTGGACACAAAAAGCAAAAAAATACAATAGCAAGGATAAGCTTTATGATCAACCGTTCAAAAACCCCACCATTAAAGAAAAGAAGACTTTTTCCGATAAATCAAAGTTTTAGAAAGTTTGTGGACGATATAACGAGGAAGGTCAAAAATTTCTTTAACATATTTTGAAGAAAAATAATCGTTTAGAAAATGTTATTGCCCCTCAGAGGTTTATTCTATTTTTTTTTAACTTGCCAGGCATAAATTTTGTCTCCCTAAATACTTAATAAGCTTAGAACGAGTTTGCTTGATAGTTTAATGCGTGTTTGCGGTTGCTGACTTCATGGCTGATAACCGGGAACTTTTGTCATTGCCCGTCGAAGACGTTTTAGCCCAGTTAAAGACGTCTCAGCAGGGGCTTTCCTCCGAAGAAGTTCAGAACCGCATTGCAACATATGGCCCCAACGAGTTTGCTAAAAAACAGAAGCGTTCAGGGTTCATAGAGATCCTCTACCACTTAAGAAATCCCCTTGTCCTTATCCTCCTGATAGCCGGCTTAGTCTCCGGATACGTGGGTGACGTAACAGATGCCATAATAATTTTTGCGATCGTGCTCCTCAGCATAATACTAGACGTTTATCAAGAAACTAAAGCTGAGAACGCCGCCGAGGCTCTAAAGAAAAGAGTCACCACCAAGGCGACAGTCCTCAGAGACGGCGCTAAAAAAGAAGTTATGCTTTCTGAAATTGTCCCAGGAGACATAATTTTTCTAATAGCCGGGGACATTATACCTGCTGACTCACGACTGATTAATGCAAAGGATCTGAACCTTAACCAGTCACCTTTAACCGGCGAAGCGTTTCCAGTTGAGAAGACTGCTGCTCCGCTCACTGTAACATCTGACCTGACAGGATGGAACAACTATGTTTTTCAGGGAACCTCCGTGGTCAGCGGAACCGGAACCGCTGTCGCCGTTAATACTGGCAGCTTAACCGAGTATGGAAAAATCGCAAAAACACTAGTGTCAAAGGCACCGGAAACCGAGTTTGAAAAGGGGCTCAGAAGATTCGGTGCCTTAATGACGGAGATAACTCTGTTCCTAGTTGTTTTTGTTTTCTTTGTTAACGCGTTTTTCTTTTCTTCCAGTCGCACAGTTTTGGACTCACTACTTTTCGCAGTGGCTCTGGCTGTCGGGTTAACGCCAGAACTTTTACCCATGATAATGTCTATCAACCTTTCCAGAGGAGCCGTAGCCATGTCAAAAAAAGGCGTCATCGTGAAACGGTTAGCGGCCATTCAGAATTTTGGAAACATGGATGTTTTATGCACTGACAAAACTGGAACCCTTACCGAGAACAAGTTAACGCTTACCCAATATGTCGATTTGGAGGGAAACGAAAACCCCAAAGTTTTACAGTATGGCTACATCAACAGCGTGTTTGAAACTGGGTTGAAAAGCCCTCTCGACGACGCCATTACCCAGAACAAAGAATTTGATGTAAAAGAAATCGAGAAAATTGATGAAATTCCTTTTGATTTTATTAGAAGACGTGTTTCAGTAGTTGTTAAATTGGGAGGGCAAAGGCTCATAATAACTAAAGGTGCTCCCGAGGAAATTTTGAAGATTTGCACCTATTGCGAACACGGCGAAACCCTTAATGATTTTACAAATGTCTGCCAAAGCAAATTCGAGCAATCATACATGGATCTAAGTGCTCAAGGCTACCGAGTTCTTGCAGTCGCCTACAAGAAAGTCCAAGACGACAAAACGCATTACTCCATCGGGGACGAAGTGGAAATGGTTTTTGCGGGCTTTCTAGCTTTTTTGGATCCAGCCAAAGAAAGCGCCAAAGAATCCATCCGTTTGCTTGCTCGAGATGGCGTGGCACTTAAGATCGTTACAGGCGACAACGAACTTGTTACAAAAACAACTTGCCAGCAGCTGGGCTTTGAAGTTGAAGGCATTGTTTTGGGAAGCCAAATCGCTATTCTCCAAGACGACGCTCTTTCCAGAGTTGTGGAGGAAAACAACATTTTCGCTCGTGTAAACCCCGCCCAAAAAGACCGAGTCATCAACGCTTTAAGAGCAAATGGGCACGTGGTCGGTTACATGGGAGACGGCATCAACGATGCGCCATCTCTAAAAACCGCAGACGTCAGCATATCCGTTGAAAACGCAGTTGATGTCGCTAAAGAATCCGCCGACCTCATTCTTCTGGAACCTGACTTAAAGGTGCTTGATGAGGGCGTCTTGGAAGGACGAAAAACCTTTGGCAACACTATGAAGTACATTATGATGGGTGTCAGTTCGAACTTTGGTACAATGTTCAGCGTAGCCGGCGCTTCCCTGTTCCTCAGCTTCCTTCCCATGACCGCCATCCAAATCCTCCTAAACAACCTCCTCTATGACTTATCAGAAGCCACAATCCCAACCGACAACGTGGATGAAGAATACATTCAGAAACCCAAAAAACTTGACATCTCATACATAAGGCGGTTTATGCTGGTTTTCGGACCCGTTAGCTCCATCTTTGACTATATGACCTTCTTCTTTCTGTTAGTCGTTTTCAAAGTTACCGGTCAAGGTTTCCAAACCGCCTGGTTCGTCGAATCCTTAGCCACGCAAACTTTAGTAGTTTTTGTGTTGCGAACCAGAAAAACACCTTTCTACAAGAGCAAACCAGGCAAATATCTGCTGATGAGCAGCTTAGCAGTTGTGGCGGTCGCATTTGCTCTGCCTTACATGCCGTTCGGCAGTATTTTTGGGTTTACGCCTCCTCCGTTATTGTTTTACCCAGCCTTAGCGGTACTAATAGTCGCCTACCTGTTCTTAGTTGAAGTCGTCAAGAAATGGTTCACCAAAAAATACAGCTACCGACTTGAACAAATCATCCCTAAAAAAACTAAACAGGCAAAGTCGACATAATTGCCAAGCCCAACTGGAGCACAATCAAATTCATGAAACATTTGTGCTGTTGCGGAATATCTGGGCGGTCATTTAATCGTCGTGGAGAACATTAAAAGTTCGAATCAAGAGAGGTTTAACATATGTTTTCCTAGTCTTTTTCCTAAGGGTTGGAATGACTCTCTGTTCAAACTTGTTAAACAAGTTTATACCCTTTCAGTAGGCTTAAAATTAAAAATAGTGCGTTGATGCCCGCCTGCAAAATTAGATATGCTACTAATGCTAAATAATCTCTAAAGGTGACCCAAGTGGAAGTAGCTGTCAACTATAAGCTCTACAACGATGAGTCGAACATAGAAAATGAGGGAGAGGCGAGAGCCACCCTCGACGAAAAATATTTGACTCTAACCGTCATGTTCGGAGAGCCAATGTTAATTGCGTACACCGACATTGTCGGAATATCAGATTACGACTATAAAGTTGACCTTTTTTTAACATCCAAAGAAAAGCTAAATCTTTGGGGTTTAGGGTACCAATACGAAGACTTCCTTTTTCAACTGTACAAGCTCCGAAACGAACTCATGCTAAAATACCTACTCATGGAAGAATCTCTCATTAAGGCAGGCTTCGAAGCACAATACACACGGCTTGACCCAAACGGCCAAACAAACCAAACCGGAACATGCGAAGTCCGCCTATACGAGTCAGGACTAGTAGTTCTACCACAAAAGAGCGAACCCATTCGCCTTCCATACTGCTACATAAACAGCATAAACAAACAAGATTACAAACTAACAATAGCAACCGAATATCTAGAAAAAATCGAAGTCACCAGACTTGGGCAAAACTTTGACCCATTCGCAAAAGCCCTCTCAGATGCTATAAGCAAGATGATCCTCAGAACACAACAAAACATAAAAGAACTAATTCCCGAAGCCATCCCTACCACAATATACAAAATAGCAACACTGATGAAAGATGGCCGCGCAGCAAAAAGAAAGGAAATCGAACAACAGTCAACAGATTTCTGGCGACGCCTAACCAAAAAAATAGACGAAGCCGGCATAACCACAGAATACGAATTTCTGAACGCACTAGCCGCTAAAGACCAAGTTTGCGTAGGTATAAAACGAGGTCTCATGGGTGACTTAACTGGTACCTACATGTGGATGATGTTCCCACTCCTAGCCTCGGGAACAAACAGACTAAGCAACACCATAGTCTTGGAAGCATTCAACCTTCAAGATACCTCAGAAAACAAAGAACACCCGCCAGAAAACACAAGTACCGTTTCCGAAACAGGTGAAGATAGCAACAATCAATCAGAGAAACAAAAACCAGCAACCACAGGTGCAACATATTTCTTTAGAGTGATGGGGAGAAAAGAATACCTACAAAGCATGGACGAAGATCTGACCAGAAAGCTGGGCGATTTCATTAATAACGTTAACCGATCAATGATTGAAATTAATTTTAGAAGAGAGTCCATCTATCTTACTGATCACCAGCTTGACAGCACGGAATACACACAATACAGATTTGCGATAACAAAAATTCCTGCACTTAAAATCCTGAGAGAACAGTTTGTAGGCAGAGTGATGCATGCTTCCCCTGAACAATGGATTGCCGATGTTACAAGCTTATTAGCGTTCAACGCTAAAAGTATAGATGACACTGAAAAATGGAGTAAAGGAGATCAATAAATGCCTGGTTATAAACATCCTTGTAAATTCTGCGGAAAACTAGTCTCTGTGGACGATAATGTCTGTCCCTTCTGCGGGAAAGTCAACCCCGTTGGACCTCAAAGATGTCCAAAATGTCGAAACCCAATCGAAACAGGTCAAGTTAGATGCAGCAGCTGCGGCTTAACACTTCAAATAAACTGCCCTTACTGCGGAAAACCAACATTCTTTGGAGACTACTGCCAGAACTGTGACAAAAGACTCACAGTAATCTGCCCAAAATGCAAAACTGAACAGCCACCGCTCGGAGAGAAATGCATAAAATGTGGCAAACCCCTAAACATAACAAGGAGTTAAAAAAATGCCACTTCAACCATTCACTAGAAATTATCAAGACAATAGCACGGACGCTGGGTTCCAATTCACCTTCAATTGTGACGTATGCAACGACGGCTACAAAACTAATTTCATCGCAAGCAAAACCTACAAGAAAAAAGGATTCTGGAAAGGAGTAGGCCAGGTAGCTTCCATCGGATCACAACTAGCCGGACGCAGCGAAGGTTATTCGCTTCAGCAAGGTGCAGGTGCAATGAGCGACCGATTCCAAGGCATGACGCCAGAATGGCACAAAGAACATGAACAAGCATTTGAACTTGCACAAAACGAAGCTAAAGGTCACTTCCATAGATGTCCAAGGTGCCATAAGTACGTTTGCGAAAACGACTGGAACGAACAGGAAGGACTGTGCACCGATGACGCTCCACGGGAAAGCACTGAAGTAGCTGCTGCCAGAGCCGGAAAAATGGTCACTGACATCAAACAAAAAGCCGAAACCACCCAAGTCTATACAGGCGAGATAACACAAAGACAAACACTTTGCCCAGTATGCGGAAAGCCAGCGGGTTCAGGCAAATTCTGCAATAACTGCGGAGCACCCTTAGGATTAATGGTATGCCCCAAATGCGGAGCTAAAAATCCCGTGGGCACCAGCTTCTGCGGCGAATGTGGTACCAAACTAACCTAAACAAACAGCAACTAACAACCTTTCTTCCTTTTTTTAGGATTCAATCTTGAAGATAATTATTAAACCAGCTTGTGCAAGTTGCAAAGTTAGAGTCTGAATACAACTATCATGTTGTTTGTAACTACTACACTGAGCGCGAGGACTGTTAGGGAAACTCCGCCATTTACAAATTTGCTTGACAAATGTAGCTTGTTTTTTGCGTGTGCCGCTATATCAACTGCTTTGTAAGCTGCGAACCCAGCAAACGCGACAGCGGTCAGTTTAGTCGCACTGAAAATCAGCATGCTTGATTTTGTTAAGCCGGATAGGACTGGGTTGAGTTCGGTTCCGCCACAGAACAGCAAACCGACCACTGTTGTTAGCCAGTCCAAGTAGCCCAATACGAAGACAACGGCGAGGAAAAGTAATGCTTTTGTTAATGTTTTCAACGGTGAATGTTCCTTCTTTAAGTGTCGTATATCTCATTATATAGTGTGCGGGGTACTTACCTGTTTAGAATGTTAACGGTCAGAACAGCTCTACAAGTAAGCAGAATTTTAGACATAGAAACCGCAAATTGAAACAATCAATTCATCTGTTTTATCCTTTTTTGCGTATGTTAGGTTGTCGGATTGTAGAACAATTGCAACACCAAAAGTCGAGTTTTTTATAAAAGAACACGATTTTTCTTTTGAGGTTGGTGCTGCGGGTTAGCTTGACACCGTCGTTTAAACCGTCGGTTTTCGCTTCTTGCAGTTTTGAGGGTGTTCAGCTTCTTTAGTACAGATCAGATGGGGTGCGCTGAAACTATTAATCGAATCCTGAATTAATAGGAAACAAACCTTTATTCACAATAAGTGAACTGGGGGATTTGAACCATGTTAGGGGTTCAAATCACAGCTCTCCATTTACTAAAATTTTGCTGGATCAGACCATTTTTTGTTGACCCGTTGACAGTTTGTTTCAATGAGATGCGTTTGCGTCTCCACAGGCTAACCCTGTCATAGCTTTAACGTAGGCTGAGGCTTCTTCAAAGGTCTTGAATGGTCCATAAAAGAATTCGAATTGTGGATGTGTTTCTTTGGTGGGTTGAGTGTCAGACTCAATGGTTTCTGGTCTTTTTCCTTCTTTGAACCCTAAGTAGATTTTCAAGTTCCTAACCCTCTTTCAGTATTTCAAATGATGATGTGATTGGCACTGCTTTCTGTAGCATTCCACCCACCGAGCAATACTTCTCTTCAGAGAGTTTGATTGCGCTTTCCACAGCTTCGAGTGTGATGTTTGTGCCTTCAACGATGTATTTTAGGTGGATTTTTGTGAAGACTCTTGGTGGTGGGTCTTCTCTTCGTTCTGCAACAGCTTCTACAGAGTACACAGTAACATTCAGTCTCTTCTTCTTTAGAATAGTTAGAACGTGGAAACTGCTACAGGTAGCTAAAATAGCTAACACATTTTCCATTGGTGATAATGCTGTTTCTTCTCCGCCGTGTTCTTTTGGAGCATCAAATTGTATAGTCAGTCCTTTCTCGTTCTTAGCTTCTAAGCGGAGATTTCCTTTCCACTCAACAACCATCTTCTTAGTTGAGGTCATTTTTTTGACTCCGTACTTTCGTTTTATTGTTTTAGTGCTGAAACGCTTATGCTTACTATTGAGTTAGTTGCTTCTTTCACTTGCTCAAGTGTCATGCCTAACCTGTCGATAGTTTCTTTGGTGTCTGGTTCGCTTATGATGTAGTATAGCGGGTAAACTTTCTCTTGGAGTATTTTTACTTCTTTGAACCCTGACTTCCGCATAAGCTCAATATAGTTTTCTTTAAGTTCTGCACCAGAAATGCATCCAGCATAAGCCTCCACGTTCTCCTGAATGGCCTTAGGCAACTCTTTCAATAGAACAATGTCTGAAACCATTAATCGACCCTTTGGAGCAAGAACTCTGAAAGCTTCTTCAAACACTCTTTTCTTGTTAGGTGCAAGGTTAATTACACAGTTTGAGATGATTACATCAACTGAGTTGTCTGCTACAGGTAAGTTCTCGATCTCACCTAACCTAAACTCACGGGTATGGCACTTAGGGAAAAGAATATTCCTGAAAGAAGGGCCATGGGGAATCGGAAAAAGTTATTGAGCATTTGAGCTTCTGGAACCCATTTTGCGTAAGCAGATACTAATACGCCAAGTGCGTAAAAAGTCAATGACGAAAACGGAGCAGAAGACACAGTTTTTTCACCTTTCAAGTGGTCCAGAAAGAAAACACTTCTATCTTCTCTTTCTCAAATTGCTTCTTCAAGATGACTTTAACTTCGTCTTCATCCAAATTTAAAATACCCTTTTTGTCTTTGTGTAGAGGAATTCCAGTTTCTCTAAGCACCTCGCCTTTGGGAAAGTCAAAGAATATGTAGTAGCGTTTGTCATGAAGCATTATTATTCTTAGGCTAGTTAGTTCTTTGTTTGGTGACATGGCGTTTTGTTCAAGAATGTACACTATTGACGTTGGCTTCTTTTCTCTGACTTGGCGTTTGAATTCTTCCCAACTTCTGATTCTGACATGTCCTTCGCTCGTCAAGTTTCGTTCTCCTTATCTGTACAGTATTTCTTTCTAATCCAAAGAGCCACGTTCACTAAGCATATCATTACTGGCACCTCGATTAGCGGTCCTATAACTGCTGCGAAGGCTTCCACAAAGCCCTATTGCGATCTACAATTTGGATACCTACTGAAAACATCGAAATCGCAAGTAATCTAGCAAGCAAGTGGCATGAGTTCGACATCCGACCATAAGCCCCCAATATACTAATTATTGGGCTTTTGGCTGTACTGCCTCTTTTGGGGTTTTTGGTTTTCTTGGTCGCCATGTTAAAGCACTATAGATCGTAAACACTAAGAGAGCCACAAACACTGCTGCTTTGATGGCTGTGAAATCTATGATGGCTGAGTAGAGTGCGAAAGCTGCGGGGAATCCTCCGATGTATAGTGTGAAAAATATTGCTCCGGGCAGTTTGTAGTTGTATTTGTAGTCTTTAAAGATGCGTCTGCCAAAATACAAAGCTGCCAAACGCCCCATGCCATGCGTGCATTTTATACAATTGTGGCATGGACGTAGGCAACCCAGAAGGTGAAGTACACCATAAATCAAGATAAGTGTTAGGATAAAAAACACAATACCTATTATGAAATCGTACAACAGAAATGCCAATGAATCAAAAACAATCCATAGGAAAAGCGCTAGGTTACCAAAGAGAACCAGGTTTTTTGGGAAAAAAATTGGGTGACCATTTTTTGTTTCTGTCATGCCAGCCTCTTCCAAGCGCGCGCGAAGATATGCAGCAGTTTCAAGCTTTGACTTCATAGGTCATATCGCAGTCTCCGATTGGGCCTGGTTTGCGAATTTCTTTTAGCCGCACGTTATGTAGCTTCAAATTTGCTGTTAGAGCACCTACTGGAAACATTGAAATTGCACAAGCGGGTGTAATTCCGAAGCGTTCTTTCACCAGTTTACCATGACAGATATGGCAGCCTCGAAAGCTTAACAAGTACTCCCCGTCTTTCCTCTCAAACTGAACATTTTTTGCTATCTTTAACTCGTTTTGTAAATAGTCAGCGATCTTTCCCATAAGAGCGTCTAATGTCTCGGCAGGGGGGAAATTTTTTCCCCATTCTCGACCTTGAGCCATACTTGCTTTCGCAAAAACCTTCTGGTTATCTTCGCCTAGTGCACCTTGAATTGAGCATAGAACTTCAAGAATCGGTTTTTGAGGAACCATTTTTTCTTCTGACATTAAGGCCACCTTACATAAAGTTTAACTCAAAGCTTATTGGAACAGCGTCGCCCCAAGATTGACGGATCGGACAGATCTTCTGCGCCATTCCGTACACGGTGTTAGCTTTTTTGCGTTCTCGTTCATTATCGTTTTGCAGGCCAACGTTCATGTTAAAGTGCACGTCTGTAAAAATCAGTTTCTCCATGCCTTCGATGTTCATTTTGACGATTGCTTTGGTTTCGAGGCTCTTGAGTTCTAGCTGGCTGTTTTTGGCAATTAAAAGAAACAGCGTGTTAATGCATGAGGCTAACGCAGCGGCAAAAATGTCTTCAGGTACGCAATATCCTTCTTTTCCCCCAAACATCGGTGGCGGACTAACGGTAACGAGTTCTTTGCCCTTAATGGAGAGGGTACATTCAGTTCCGCCTCTCCACATTGCGGTTCCTTCAAAATTCATTTCTGGCATTATTACACATCCTTTTCCTTTTACAGATATTCCATTATTAGAATATGTTAACTTATTTATGTCTTTTCCGCCTTAAACATTAAGCACAAAATTTCTTTTGGCCCATAGCTTTTGTTAAACGTATGTTTTTATTTTTGACTTAACTGGGCAGCCAAGTTTTTTGTTAATTCTTGCCTTCGTCCAATTGACTCAATTAGCAGTTCTCTAACTAAGTCGCAAGCCATGTTTATTTTAGGGTACGCGACGCTGTAGTATATGTTGGATCCATGTTTTCTCGTCTTCAAGATCTGGGCTTGCCTCATTATCGAGAGGTGTTGAGAAAGGTTTGATTGCCTTAAACCGAGAATATCTGCAAGTTCGCAAACTGACTTTTCTCCTTCGCGCAAAACGTGAAGGATCCTTAGTCGCGTAGGGTTAGCTAGGTTCTTGCATATCTCAGCTTGCATTTCAAATACATCAATGTCCGTATTTGCTTTCTCCATTCAGTAATCGCCCCATATTCGAATATCCTAACACACACGATTCTTTTATTGCTTACTCGAGATAATTACTTTTTGAGTTTAACGAAGAAAAACATTGTTGAATACGTGAAGCCTTAATTCACTGCTCAAACTCTATTTGATTATGCGAAGACTGCATATTTTTCTTATTATATTAATTGTTGCCATTGGCATTCTACTTAGTATAGTCGCGATAAGCTTGTATTTGTCATTCACCGCCTCGTCCTATTATCAGTCAAGTTGGATAGGGCAGATGGGGCAGAGCATGGGCATTGGCAGATCAACTAATAATGGGAACAGTGGCGGCATGGGCGGAATGATGGGTGGAAACGGTTCCGCTGCGGCTACAAACAATCTTTGGATAATCCCTGCGGTACTAATTGCCGCGGCAGTTATTGGAATAATAGGCTTGGGTTTCTACTTGCTTTATCCCGAAATCAGAAACGTTAGAAAAACCTGTGAACCAACCAAAAACGAACCTTCCGTACCAGCAACGAGACCTTTAGCCACAGGGGTTCCTATTTCAAATGTTGCACCGAACTCTTGCGAGGTAATTTTGAAAACAATGACGCCTGAAGAGCAAAAAGTCCTCAACACGTTGATTGCTCATCAAGGCAAGTACTTGCAAAAGTACGTAGTCAAAGAAGCCGGATTAAGTCGGCTTAAAACTCACCGGATTGTCGCTCGTTTTGCAGAACGCGGAATAGTGACAGTCAAACCCGTGGGAAACACAAACGAGGTCACAATCTCAGATTGGGTTAAAGGAGCAAAGGCCCAGAGCTCAAGCTAAAACTGTTTCAATGGCTATTAAAAACTGTTTCAGGACTGTTTCAGCCAACCTCTAAACCAATCGCAGCCATACATGTATGTAGAGGTAAATTAAATATGAAAACTTTGAAGATAATTGCCGCAATAGCCCTTGTAGCTCTGGCTGCAACACTATTAGTCGGGTCGGCTTACGCTTACACGGGCGGACGCATCGGCACGTCCACAACACCAAACTCCGCTACAATTGGAACGGTCTACCAGGGACAGACAGTTGGAATGATGGGCAGCGGTGGCATGATGAGAGGCTATGGATATTCCGGTGCAGTGGGAACAGCTCCTCAGCAATCGAGCACGCCTTCGACAGCTTCGAGCAACATCTTTAGTCCAATGTACAATTGGATGAT
>PLSP01000149.1 GCA_003165195.1 Candidatus Bathyarchaeota archaeon
ATGCAACTTTGCGCTCGATTCGATACGAATCCATTCACTCTCAGCTACGAATTCACACTTTTCCCAGAACCGAAATTAATCATCAAAGCTGAAGGAAAGTCTGCTTTTGTTATTGGTCAGGTTGATGAGAAAGAGCTTGAGGCAGAAAGAAAATTACGTTTTGATGAAGTAAAGCTCTCGATTGCTGAAATTAACAACAAAACAGTTAAGGAGAAATAATCATGACCGAAAAAATTGATATTGAAGAAACACAAAAATACGTTGATTTAGGCATACTTGTTTTCCTTGAAAAAGGCAAGAAAGTATTTTATAAACTAAAAAAAGTAACTGAGGATAAATTAACAGCCCTGAATTTTGTATGGCAACTCGTCCCATTAACTAATAACGAATTGAAAGCTCACGGCATAGAAGAATCTCAGTCTCAAGAAGTTAATGGTCAAGAAATCAATATTGAAGAATCAGCGGCTCAAGCGGCTGAACCTGAACCTAATTTGACGCTTAAAGGTACACCCGAAGCAGTTGCAGCGGCTAAAAAAATCCTCATGGATAAACAAGCTGAAATGAAGAAACAAGCTCAACAACCCGATGAGAAAGACGAAATAATAGATGATTTGACTAATAAACTTGGAATTATTGCGGAAAAACAATTTGAGAAAAAGCGTAAAGAAGTTGGTGCACCCGATTCCGTTAACACACCCGAAAAACTTCAGGGGTTCATCACAGCAAAAGAAGCATTGGATAAAAACGAACATGGTGGAGTAGCCCCACTCAACCAGTACCAGTATCAAGGCGGACAGCAACAAGCTACAGACTTAGCCCATAGAAAATTTGCCAATATAAACGAAGCCATTGCCACACTTCAAGCGGAAAGGCGACATGGTAACGTTGAAGCGGCTCAACTGTTAGATAAATTATGGGAAAAGGGAATCCATGATTGGCGGGCAAGCGGTCATCCCCCACAGACATTTAGCATAGATGACAATGTGGAGAAAGTTAGCGGTACACCCGATATTAATTTTGACAACATGAAACCTCAAGAGGATATGTCAGAAATTGCAAGATTCGGCGTAAAGAAGGCGGAATATAACTATTCAAAAACGCATAACGCGGCTGGACAAAAAAAGGAAGGTAATTAGACTTGTCCAAACTTGAGACTTTAGATGATGCAGTAGCCGAATATAATTCGGCAAACCCAAAAACTAAATTGCAGAAAGAACTTGAAATTCCAACTCTCAGCTTCAAAATCGCCGAATCAGATGACGGTCAAATAATAGACAGCGACTCATGGCAGACTGAAACTGTTGAAATGAAGGTTTACCCTGAAGCTCGACTTGCTGGTTCATATCTGACTATTAGGCGAAGCAAAAAAAGCGACACGGGTTTTGAGATGCTTATTCTTAGGCACCAATACATCGATGGCGACCACGGCTTCTGTGTCGGCAAAGTCGATATGCGTTCTGGAAGTGAAGGCATAGAAATTTCACGGTCAGGAGCTAAAAAAATTACTGCAAGCGAAGCCGCACTTATAATTAACGCTAAAACTCATTGGTTGCGTCAGCGTGACGGAACCGACCTTAAAATGCCCGCTGTTTCAATTTTTAAATTGGAGCATTAAAAGGAGTAATGAAAATTGGCTAACGGATTAAGGTTTTCCAACTTCGAAAAGTAAGCGGTAGAAAAATATAGAAATCAAAAAAGTAAGGTGGTGGAAAAGAAAAATGAGTGAAGATAAAGATGAGGAATTTGAAAAACCAGCTAACGAAGACCCAGAGGGAAATTACCCGAATGATGACGATTCGTTGCCAACTACATTTGATGCCTCAGTAGCTTTAGCAAATCGCCGAAAGAAAAAGGAAGCTATGCTCGAAACCGAAGAAACCGAGAATCCAGCTAACGATGAACGAAAAGCTGGCTCAGATGATGGCGACAAGCAATCAGACGATTATTCAGACGAATATCCGATGAAAGAGGGCAAGAAACGTCCAGAGAAAGGGACTAACGATTCAGGGACGGAAGCAAGTCCCCTGAATCAGTAAATATCAAAGTGACGGTCACGCGGGGATTTTTTGCCTTGTCAACATTCACGTCAACTCTTTTCCCGCGTGGCTTCACATCGAGGGCATGGGGGAGTTTGGTCACTAATTCTTTCCTATGCCTTTAAACTAATCAGGTGAAAATATGACCAAGAAAAAGAAACCGAAAAAAACTAAGGTATTACAAACCAAGCAACTTCCAACAGCGGAGCTTAAAGTTGTTGCTTTCAGGTGGATGAGCGTATGCGAGCCTAAAGAGGATAGTGAAGAACATGAACGATGATGAAGAACAAAACCAAGATGAGGAAAATACAGGGGAAGAGAACGAAAACTTAGAGGAAAACGTGGAAGAAAATACAGAGGAACCTTCAGATATTGACCAATCTAACGACATCCCCGAAGAGCTTACTTATGAGGAAAAACTAAACCAATACTTTGAGGAAGTGGAAAAAGGATTCGGCATAGACCAAGCCAACNNAAATCAACGCTTCAAAAGAACTGTCGATGCTGTTGGATTCGATGGAATTTGAAGGTGAATACCGAAGCAAACTTTTTGAGTTTATGCAGAAGATGGAAGACGACACTCAAATACTTCAAGAACGGGCTTTGAAATGCATAGAGAAATCTATGGAGAGTATAGCGAAAAATGACGACTTAACCAAAAAATTCTCTGAACGGGCTTTGGCATCTCTTGAATTAAGCGACAAACGTGACGAGGAACTTAGCGGTCTTGTTAAGGAACTTGCCATAAAAATCGATGCACGTTCGGAAGAGAGGCATCAATTAAAAATGCAACTTCTAAGAAAAAGCGAGGCTGACTAAACATGTGCATGGCGTATCAATGGAATTGGGAAGAGAAATTTCGGCAAGAAGACGAGATAATTGACATGTTGGAAAATGTCCGAGACAACTTTCCAAGTGCCGTGGCTGAGGAATTGGACGCTGTTTGGCAGTTAATTCGAGACAAGGCAATAGAGCTATGTCCAAAAGAAAGCGGTGCTCTTGCCTCAAGTATCGAGTTAGAATCTGAAGGCGGAAGCGGAGCCGTTAGCGCAACTTCTGCTTATCAAGGTCAAACAATCTATGAGAATGCAATTTACGCGGGCAACGATTCCACTTTCAATTTCGAGGGTCAGCCTACCAGCCAATATGCGGATTTGGTCGAATCGGGACACATGCTTCCAAACGGCGATTTTTGGGAGGGCACCCCCTTTCTGGAAGATGCGGTCGATTTTTACGACTCAGAATTAGAAGCCGCTGTAGGTCGGGCACTTGACGAACTTTTAGGTGATTGACATGTTGACAGAAAACGAAAGGGATGAGCTTATCACCTTAATAATAAATTGTGACAAGCTAAATCTTAATGAGAAAGACTATAAAATTCTGCGAGATTTGCTAAAGTTAGCCCGTGCTTTAAATCTGAGGGCAAAACTGCTCAAAGCTAAAGAAGCTAAGACTAAGGCAGAGAAAGCAAAATTGATAGTGGCTTGGAGCACGTTTTGAATGTCGCAAGTTAACTTAGCTTTAAAACTACGAGAACTTTTGATGCAAGAGGTCAACGGACAAATTAGCCCAAAAGCAAAAGAACACCTAAGCGTGAAACAATATTTTGAAAAAAGAAATACGATTGAAGACGAAATTATAATTAACACATCGTTTGCTTTCAGCTTTTTCGATAATGAATCAACACTAAGCCAAATTGAACAGTTAGACCCAGATATAATTGACTCAAAAACCTTAATGCTTTGTGTTATCGAGTCGTTGAAAGGCTACGTTTCGCAAGAACGTGAAACTGACGTTAAATGTTTAGTTCTTCACAATTTATACTTACGTCTTAAAAAAGAGCTAAGTTCTGAAATTCCCTTTGAAGAGGAAGATGGCTTTCTTGAGTTTGTGGCTTCCAAAGGTCAACGTGCCGAACTTGAAAAGACGAGAGAAACGGGTATCGTGTGCCTAAAATGTGGCTCACATACTATAGCCTCAAAAGGCGCGGAATGGCAATGTCGGGATTGCGGGAAACGGTTTAGAAAACATTAAGGTCACGGGTCAAGTTTTCAACTACTCATTGGACTTGACCCATGACATCTTATTCGAGTAATTATTAGGACAAAAAAAGACGTTTTGGCAAGTTCCAGATTGATGGTCAGATTAAGCAGAATTTGGCGACAGAGCAGAATAGCAAAAACTAAAAGCTAAAACAGATTTAATTAAATATGTGGAATATTGGAACAAGATTTGGCACTCCAAGCACTTAAAGCGTTCAACAACGTTTACGAAATCTTAAGTGAAATTCAGAATTTAATGAAATCTAAAAAAGGTGAATGGAAATTGTTGGGTTCAAAAAAGAAAGAAGTTGTTGAGAGAAAATTTAGACAAGCCTTAGAAGGCACTAAAAACGTAATAGAGTCTTGCATATGGTATGGTAAAGGGTTTGCCATTGTTTCAAATTGTGGCGTTAAGGTCGATGAAACTTTTCATGAGATAATGGGTCTAACGCTCATGAAGTTTAACGACATTAACATGAGGCTTGATTCAGAGAAATTAGATGAGAAACTCGTAGAACAATTACAAAGTCAACTCAAAACATTGAGTGAATATGCACAGCGTTTCTGGAATATTAACGGAACCCAAAGCCATCCAGAAAGAGAAGCCGAAGCAATGAAAATAATAGAAGATTTTAGAGGTAGATTGTGGGATTTCATACGGAACATGGAACGCTATCTAAAGGAAGACATTAATAATAAGGTCTTTAAATGAGCCAAAATTGTTCTTGCTAAAAAATACTCCCGTGGGTGTCTTACATTTTGGCAGTTCGGCATTTTTTAATCAGTTGTTTAAAAAACAAAGGAAAAAAATTGGAATAGGGTTTGTGTCGTTAATAGCTTAGAGATTTACAATCCAGTCATTTATAGCGGGTTCAACGTCATGCTTAATGTTTCTGGCAACGTTAATCCACTTTAAGTCGTTAGACCTGCCTTCTTCTTTCGCCATTCTTTCTTGATTATTAAGTCCAACTTCAATGCCGATAGACAAACCAGTTTTCAACAATATAGCGATAAGTTTTGCAATATCTCTTCCTCTGTTTTCATTTTGCGTTTGGATGTCATAAGTCATGCTTATTCACCTCCGAAAATTTTTGCTATTGCCGCCGCTCCGAGTAGTAACAGCAAAAAGCCTACGAATGACCCTAAAGCCGTGTCTTGGTTCATTCTTTTTAGTTTCAAGTCTTGCAGAAAGCTACCTGTGATTTTTTCAATTAAGGCACTACGGTTAGGTGCGGCTCCTACTGATACCAATGCGTCAATCTCACGGAGATAATCTCTTCTAACTGAAATCATGACCTTCTCTCTATATGCATCTTCACTCATGGCTATCCCACATATTGCTAACTCTATATGAAAGAATCATTTGGCTTTCTATCTTATAACTTTTTTCGCCACAATTATGTTAATAATGCCATCAGCGGTTAGTTTTTAAAAGCCGTCAAATAGCCCCTACCCCTTTTAATTTTTTGAGTTTTTGAAAGCATGATAAATCTTAAATCTGTACAGATTTCTACGTAGAACGAGATAATCTAAGCGTGCAAGTGAGGATTGATGGCTATGAGTTCGGATAAAGATAAATTTAGAAAAATGTTAACAGAAATTGAAAGCGAGATGTTAGAGAAACTCCCTAAGATAAACGCAATTTCAGATAGAGAACAAAGAAACAAAGCAATGGATGATTTTATGGCGTGGCAAGTACAAAAGCATCGCCTAATGCTTTCTGAGTTTAAGAAATGGGTTTGGAGCAATTAGGGTTCTCGATTGTACAACGAGCCGATTATATGATTTTCATCTACATTGTAAGCGTTTCCATCTTCTGCTAAGTAAACAAGCCACTCAGTTGTTGCTTTTTTATATGCTCTCTTTTTCACATATGACCTTCCATTTTTTGTCTTTACCAGTTGGCGCTGACCGCCACTCTTTTTCATTTCTGCAACGACACAGCCTAACCCGAATTTGATGCATTCTTGATTAAGTTCTGTAGCTCTTCTAATTGCATCATTCAGATTTTCGGCACTTCTAAGAAACTTCTGTGTTTTTTCACATTTTTCGTTTAATGTGATGTACATTTCTCCCAACGTATGCTCTGTTGTCAATTTAGAGAGCGTATCCTTCACAATCATACACTTGTAATTCTTATTCGACATTTTTCCTACACCACTTAGGGTATTTCTGTGTTATACCGATTTAAGACTTTGCAATACCGCATTGTAGAATATTTTTCCAGTATCTTTTCATTAACTTTTTTTGATGGTCAAAAGTCTTTTAAGCAGTTTAACTCAAGTATTCATCAGGGCAAGAAATGAGTAAAATACTGGGATATGGTGAAGATGCCCTTACACTATGGGCATTGAAACATCATCTATCTAAAATCTTAGATGAATTCCAAGATAAAACACCTATTCCAGAATGCCTAATTTTTTATCGCCCAAGTTTCGGAAGACATGGAAAAGACGGCAGTTCAATTTTCGGAGAATTTGACGCAATAATAGCATCCAAACAGAATGTCTATTTGATAGAATCAAAATGGGATAATCATAATGATTTTAAAAATGAAGAGTTTCCGCTTGAAAATCACCAGATTTTACGGCATCAAATTTTTGCGTGGTATCTAACGCATTGGAATAAAAATGGTAATTGGCAAACTTTCGTAAAGGAACAAAAAGAGAACTTTCCTTTCCCAAACAAAACCATTGCAAGAAACAGTCTTTTGGCACAGAATCTTGAACATATCTTAATAAAAATTTATGAACATCACACTCATCTCTCTGAAAGCAATATCAAGAATGTTTTACTGTTCTTTTATGATTCTGAAAAATCTAAATATCCAACCAAAACTAACGATTCTTTCAAAATAATACCTATTGCTTATAATAGAGAAATTGATGGTAATTTTGTTACCTTATAGAACTGTCTTCCATTTTCTTTTT
>PLSP01000015.1 GCA_003165195.1 Candidatus Bathyarchaeota archaeon
ATAATTAATCTAATTAGCTATAAGACGTTTCACCCAATCAATTAGAAAAATGGACCCAGAATTGAAAATTGTCCAAATCGACGGCATAAACAATCAAGTTACCTATAGCAACGATATAACACAGCACCGCAAAATAAGCAAATTGACTCCTGAAGAACTGATTCGAGCTTACTTAGTAACCTCACTAATCACTCAGAAACATTATCCAAGGAATTGCATCGAGCTTGAAAAATCATATAAAGTTGGAAGAAGTGAAAAAGGAACCGAGGCAAGAGTTGANNAGGTTAAGAGGCAAGACAGGTATGAACCTGAGTTGGTGGCGCAGATTGAAACCCAGCTTTATGCTCCTGCCCATCTAGAAGACCCTCAAGGAAAAAATATGCGGTACCTTGTTTATTACACGGCAGATGCAACAGAAGAAGTTGGTATCACTGAAAGAACAACATGTATAGATTTCCAGCATTACCAAACTTTTGAGCAATGGGAAAAAGATGGTCAACCCAACCTTCTATCAGTTCCCATAGAATATGGCATTGTTAAGAAACCAGTATTCGTTAAAGACGGTCCACAAGACCTCAAAGTTAACGTTTCAAGAAAAGAGTTGGAAGGGCTTCGGTGGAACATCCACAATATTCTATATGGTGGTGGAAAGTACCAAACAGAATTATTCTTTAACCTTTTAGGAATTTTATTGGCTAAAATATATGACGAAAAAACTACTCATAGCAAGCAGCCATATGCTTTTCAGATTTTTTACAAAAATGGGGACATGGAGAGTCCAGAAGAAGTGTACGTAAAGGTCGATGACCTTTATAGACATGCGTTAAAAGACTTACTTGGTTACACAGATAGTGAGGTATCTAAGGAAAAAGGCATTGTGTTCGATGCTCCAAAGGTTAAGTATGTAGTTGACCTTTTGCAGGGCATCTCGATAACGTCTAACACCTACGATGTACTAGGAGAGTTTTTTGAAAAAATAGTGTGGCAAGAGTTTAAACAATCAAAAGGACAGTATTTTACTCATCCAAACATCGTAAATTTCATAATCAGAGTTCTTGAATTAGACACACTTGCAGTCAAGCTTCTTGAAAATGAACTTCGTCTACCATACATAATCGACGCATCATGCGGTTCAGGAACTTATCTGATTGAAGCAATGAAACTTGTAACCTCTTCAATCCTCGAAAATACAGAAAGTTTGAATAAATCTCAAATATTAAAGGAATTTATCGGTACCCACTTTCCATTATCAAAGGAAAATTATTGGGCTAACGAATTCATATACGGTGTGGAAATAAACAAAGACTTAGCTATGGCAACTAAAGTCAACATGGTGATGCATGGCGATGGCTCGGCTAATATCGAGGCAAAAGATGCGCTGGTCAACTTCAACTCATACAAATCTATTCTTAAAAATTACCAACAATCAAAAGTATATAGCAAATTGGTAAATGAACAATTTGATGTTGCGATTTCCAATCCCCCCTTCAGTATAATGATTGAGAGAGACACCGCGAAGACATTACCAGATAACTTTGAGCAGGGCGAAAAAATTGCAAAAAGGCTAAAACAGGACTCAAAGAAAAAAGAAATCAATGTCGAGACATTGTTTATTGAACGATGGTACCAACTCCTAAGACCAAACGGTAGATTAGGCGTTGTTCTTCCAGAAAACATTTTTGACTCAACCGAAAACAGAGCGATTAGACTGTTCTTGTTTAAGTATTTCAAAATAAAAGCGGTTGTTTCACTCCCCGACTTAGCGTTTGAACCGTATACCTCTACTAAAACTAGTCTACTATTTGCTCAGAAAAAGACTGCAATTGAGGTTGAAGAATACCAGCAAGCATGGAAATCTTTGGAAGAAGAATACATTAAGCTAAGAAGGCAAATTGATTTGATAATGCAAAAAGCGACGTCATTAGAGAGCTATGATGACTGTGCTATTCTTTTCGCAAAATTCCTTCACGACCGATTTGAAAGTCAAGATTCTAGATTATCAACTAGGGCTTTAATCGCTAAATACGCAAAAACAGTAAAAGAAATGGACTCCGATTGGTGGGTTTTCGCAGAAATATCAAAAACCATAAACTACCCCATTTTTATGGCTCATGCAAGCGAAATAGGGTATAAAAGAGTACTTCGTCGTGAAATCCAAAGACCTAACCAGCTCTTTGATAAGGTAAATCAAGAAATTAAGAGTAACCAGAAACCGAAAACAATTCTCGACTACTCAAGGATTAATGTACAATGGGAATAAGACAATACAACCTTGCCCTTAATGAAATCTCTAACATCAAATCCCTGAGGATAAACTCTGCTTTTTATGACAAAGAAGAATTGGCAAATCGCCAAATAATTGCCCTTAAGAAAAACTTCAAGTTAGTACGGCTTTCTGAGTTAACTCAGAAAGTATCACAAGGCTTAGACGTTAATCTAGAAGAAAGTGAACGACAAGGCGAAATAGGCATACTTAGCATAGAAAACATTGCTGACAACTCTGTAGTCATTTTGCCGCCAAAAGGTTTTCTTGCGGTAGCTCCTGATAGAGGGGTACTCAAGGAAGGCGTTTTAGTCACACCAAGAGTTAGAGACATTGGCAATGTCGGTCAGATTAGCAAAGGTGAAAAATATGTATCAACGGAAAATGTCTTAAACATTGAGCTTAGTAGCGATAAGCTTACAAAATATAACCTCGAATCTGATTTTGTTGCAATCTACATATCGCTTGTAGGTAAAAATCAACTTAGATTATTAAGAACAGGCGGTCAAGCAGGCAATATCAATCAATGGTTAGTTCAAGAAACCTTTATTCCCCTCATACCCCGAGAACTACAGTCAAGAATTGTTTCTAACTTAAAAAAAATTGAAGAAGATATTGTTCAAACAAGACTATCTGTTTTGACTCTACAAGAAATTATCGAAGAGACTTTCTTGAAATTCTCAATAAAAGCACCCACTCCCACGTTATCAATGACTCATTTTTTATCAAGTCCTAGCAAAATAGCCCTTGAATATCAATTACGTTTTGGCGCGTTGTATAGATGGTTCTGGGACGAAAAAGACGGAAAATTGTTTGAGACTGTAAAAAACGGTTTCGAACCAATCAGCTTAAGCACATTTGTTACCGAATACCCTAAGAGGAATGAGAAACAAGGCGTTCTAAGCCAAAATTATTATCTGATTGAACTGGACGATATTGAAGCTTTAACAAGTAGAATAATTAGCGAGCGATTAGTCAACGAAATAAACTCCGATAAGGTTGTCTTTGGAGACTGTGACCTACTGACAACTAAACTGAGACCTTATTTGGGTTATACAATTTTAAACGACAAAAGTAAGCCTCATTTAGGGTCATCCGAGTTGATG
>PLSP01000022.1 GCA_003165195.1 Candidatus Bathyarchaeota archaeon
CCCTACTAAGTTTTAATTGCATAGCAGCTGAAAACATAGGCGTCATCGAAGACCCATTTTTTAAGAGCGTAGACAGCGTTGTTTCGATTCGGTCACTCATCCCCCACGATACAAAGATCATGGCCCTTGTCGACGCTTCTACGGTTCTAGAGAACCGTTCTATGTCTATAGTTCCATTTTATACGAAGACTTGGATTCATGATGACGATAAAATGATCTCAAAAGAAAAAATATCTGCCACTGTCATTTGTGGGGTTAAAGAGCTTACGAAAGATTTTTTGAGGGAACAAGAATTCCCTTACCTGTTTATGCGTGAGGTCGAAGATAAAAATGGCAATCTTACTATTGGTGGAAGGGTAACTTATTATAAAATCAAAGAATATCAACGCCCAGATCAAACATTGTGTAGAATAATGGGTGATGCGTTATACGACCTTGAGCTTAAAGAAGAAAGAACCTCTGCGGGCTATGTAAGCGTTTGTATACAGGAATGGGAAGAATTCACCCAATGGAAGTTTAAAGTGCGCCATAGAACAAATCTATATACTTCTGATGATGTCTACCATGTAACAACAAAAATCCCTTATACGCTTGGAATGCAAGATACGCCCAAAAATTCTATTGTTTCAAAGGTTTATTATCGTAAAGAGATAAAGTTTAATTCACAACAAGCTGAAGGCCCAAGTTGTGGAACTGCCGGTAAATGCATACCGACCGGCTATGTTGTTATAGGGTAATACGATGAAAAACCCGCCTGAATTACAAAAAAAAATAGATTTGATCAGGTTAGATCTTCAGATAGCGAGTGAATTAATTTATGAAGTCACTAAATTGTTTTCTGATAAACTCTACAAAACAATTTTGCTTGATATATCAACAACTTTAAAGACAGTGATGAAGTCTAAGAAATGGGAAAAAGAAGTCGAAGATGGTGGCAATGACTAAAGTATCTCTTACACAAACCCTCTTAAACTCTATCAATATGGTTCCTAAAGGATATTCTTATTGGATGAGTTTGGAAAGATTTAGAGAGGCAATAGATAGCGTAGAAAAAGCAAAAGATGTTTCTTTACGTCGTGAAGAGAGAATAAAGGATATTACAAACATCCTCGACCTCTTTGGGGGAGTTAAAAAACGTGGGTAAAACATGGCGGGAGTAGGAAAAATAGAGAATTTAAAGCCCTTTGAAAAGGGAAACAAAGCAGCTGTTGGTCATGGTCGCCCTAAAGGATCCATTTCTTTTGCTGCACGCTTACGCAAAGCCCTAGAAACCCAAGAGTTTACGATTTTTAATGCTGCGGGAGAAAAGCACACACGCAATGCATATGACCACATCATCGCTAACCTTATTTCGGGTGCTGTTGCTCCTTCTAAAGACAGCTTAGGGTTTATCAAGGAAATACTCGATAGAGATCAAGGAAAGCCCCTCCAACAAATAGATCAAACCACCACAGTAGATTTTGAGGCTGACTTTTCAGGGGTACCGCGTGAGTACCTTGATATGATGTATGCAGCAAATAAAAAAGATAAAGATGAATGAAATAAAATAATCAAGGGTACTATTAAACACAAATAAATATTCTGCATAATAAAGACATCTTAACTTTATTGTGTAGAAGTTCATGACAAACTTTAATCCTGTATTATTTCCGGTCACCACAACCCAGCAAGTCACAATCAGCAGCGGACAGACTAATTCCAGTGTTTGTGATTTACAGGATTTAGCCCTTGTTGGTTTGATTATGCCTATTGCATTTACAGGGACGACTATTACTTTTCTGGGAAGTCCTGATGATATAAACTTTTATCCTCTCTATAATACAGCAGGTACTCAGCTAAGCATTACTGTTTCTCCTGATATTTGGATTGAATTCACACCCGGTGACTTTGCAGCCGTTCGTTATCTTAGTTTTGTGAGTGGCTCTACTGAAGGTGGAGAAAGAACTCTCACCCTCGTTACAAGAAGTTTAATGTAGATGAGTCTATTACTTACTCTTCTTGGTCAAACTGGTGTTGGTGGCTCTGTTACCCTTACAGGTGCGGTGACAGGTTCAGGAACAGGAACCGTTTCCACGACCCTTTCTAATGGTGTTGTTACCCTTGCAAAGATGGCCAATCTTGCCGCAAATTCCATTATTGGAAACAATACGGGAAGTGCTGCTACCCCTATTGCCTTAACAGTTTCTCAAGTCAATACGATGCTTGGAAATTCATTCCCAATTTCCTTAACAAATGGTGGAACCAATGCTGCACTCGTTGCTTCTAACGGAGGGTTCCTTTACAGTTCAGCATCGGCTTTAGGGATCGTTGCGGGTACAGCAACAGCAAATCAAATTATATTGTCTGGTTCTTCTGCAGCTCCTTCGTGGTCTACAGCAACTTTTCCCGGAACAACTACGGCCAACCAACTCCTTTATTCTTCCGCTACCAATATAATAGGTGGCCTCACCACTGGAAACAATGGCGTATTGGTAACCAGCGCAGGGGGTGTTCCCTCTATTAGCTCTACCATTCCTGCGGCTACGCAAGCCAACATAACAAGTTTAGGCACCATTGCTTCTATTGGCGCGCCGCTTGGCTCAACGTTTGGTGGAACTGGTATCAATAACGGGACAAGCACTATCACTTTGGGTGGAAGCTTAATATGCTCAGGAGCCTTCACAACAACCCTCACAGTTTCCGGAAATACAAGCCTAACCTTACCAACGACGGGCACCTTATTTACCACTTCTGGCGGAACTTTGGTGGGAAATCTTATTCTTAATGCTGATCCAACAGTTCCCCTTGGAGCTGTCACTAAACAATATGCGGATGCCATAAGTGCGGGACTCAATATTAAAACTTCATGCTATGCAGGTACCACAGCCAATTTAAACGCTACTTATTTAAATGGTGTGTCAGGGGTTGGAGCAACCCTTACGAATGCTGGTTCATTGACAGCTTTCACGTTGGATGGTACGACGCCCCCAACAAACGCAAGAATACTGGTTAAAAATCAAACTTCTACATATCAAAATGGTATTTACAGCCTCACAACGGCTGGTTCTGGCGCGGTAGCTTATATTTTAACACGTACAACAGATTATAACCAAACCTCAGAAATTCAAGCGGGCGATTTAGTCATTACCGATAATGGAACCGTTAACGCTGCTTTAGCCTGGGTTGAGACGGCGACTGTGAACACTATCGGAACAGATCCGATTACTTTTAGTCAATTTGGCGCCAATAACGTTGTTTCAGTCACAGGAACATCCAATAGAATTACCTCTACAGGAGGTTCTTCCCCTCAGATTGATATTTCGGCTTCTTATGTTGGACAGAGTTCCATAACAACCCTCGGCACTATCTCGTCAATTGGTGCGCCTTTAGGTGGAACTTACGGCGGTACAGGGGTTAATAATGGTGCATCCACTATTACGATTGGTGGAAATCACGCCATCTCCGGTGCCTTTACATCAACATTTACCATAACTGCAAATACGGCTGTTACCTTTCCCACCTCTGGGACATTGGTAAATAGTGGCGTTACATCCCTGTCTTCCCTAACGACCGTCGGGTCAGGTATTACACTTGTTGCGCCTGTTCTAGGAACCCCTGCATCAGGAACACTAACAAACTGCACAGGCTTACCTTTATCGACAGGTGTTACAGGAAATTTACCCGTTGCCAATCTTAATTCTGGAACCTCTGCATCATCTACAACTTTTTGGCGTGGGGATGCTATATGGGCAACCCCTGCGGGGGGGGGAGGAAATTGGACTTTAGTCTCAACAGGAACAGCTTCATCCTCTGCAACTATTTCTTTCACCGGATTGTCAACATCTTATAATAATTATGTAGTTATTTTTTCAAATGTAATACCTGCAACTAATTCTGTACAAATAGAAATGCAAGTTAGTACAAATAACGGATCTTCTTACTTGTCTTCTGGTTATACTTACTTTTTTAGCACAAACTACGCAAATAATAGCTCTTATGTTGTGGCAAACTCTTCATCTGCTTCATCAATTATTATGACAAATAGTGGATATCCTTTAGACAATGCGGTTCCCTACAGTGCTAACGGTCAGGTATGGATTTATAACCCTGCTATTTCAGGAAATTACCCCAATGTATCATTTCAGACATCCTATGGTGTATCTGGTGCATCCGGTTGGACGGGAGGATCGCAAGGCACGGCTACCAACACCACGACGACTGCCGTTAATGCAATACAATTTTTAATGTCTTCGGGTAATATCACAAGTGGTACATTTAAACTATATGGAATCAATTAGTTATGAAACTTACTAAATTAGTTGATGGAGTAAAAGTTGATCTTACAACACAGGAAATAGCATCCTTCAATCAAAGAGAAATAGATCATCAAAAATTTCTTATTGAACTTGGCGCTAACCAATATCAAAAAGATAGACAAAGATCATTCGCTCCTATCGGCGATCAATTAGACATGATATGGCACACAATCGACAAAGGATTACCTCTCGATAAAACAAGCCCGTTCTATCTATATGGTTTAGAAGTTAAACAGAAATTTCCTAAAACAAATTAAAAGGCTAATAATTTAATGATGAATCCTGCCAAAAAGGCACGCTACAATAACGTCTGTAATTTACTCGAAGCCCTGCAAGCTCTTCAGTCTCAAAACTTTGAAGATGCTTTAGGGGATGATGTTGAAAATGTTCTTGAAAATCTTATTGAGTTAGCGAACAATTCTAAGAGTGAAATGGAAAACAACTATCGCTAAAGGGGTTTAAATGAATTCTGAACTAATCAACACTTGCATCCAAAACATCCGAGATCAACTAGATATCTATATTTCTCACGTCAAAACCCTTTCTTCTGATGAAATTAAGACACTTGATGGGCTTAACAACGTGATTTGCACAGCCGCAAAAGAACTTTGGTTCTTTCAATCCTACATAAATACCCCTCAAGTTGTTCAAGTGATTGAACCCACTATCGTTTATGAAGACACACCAGAAGCAACCGAAGGGGAAGTTATCGACGCTGTAAATGCATGATAACACTAGAGAACGTTTTTTATGGAAAATTGAGAAAGAATATATAAGAAGGGATGGGTTCGTCCCTTTTTGTAATTTCTATGGATATAAGCTTGCACGCCATCACTTAGAGATAGCAAACCGTCTCGAAAAGGCTGCACGGGAGGGGGGTACAAACCTAATTATTTGTATGCCCCCAGGCCATGCTAAAAGTACCTATACAAGCCATTTATTCCCCCCCTATTTTCTAGGTATAAATCCAGGACAGCAATTTATCTCTGCTTCCCACACGTCGGACTTTGCCACCTCTTGGGGGCGTAAAAGCCGAGACATTATCCTTGAGCCTCAATACGAAGCCTACTTTGATGCTATCTTGCGTAAAGACTCACGCCGCACAGACGAATATCAGCTTACCAATCACTCTAAATATTATGCCTGTGGTGTGGGAGCTGCCCTTGCCGGAAAAAGATTTAACTTTGGACTGATAGATGACCCATTGCGTAACATGGCGGATTCATTTTCAGAAGTTAAGAAAGAGTGGATTTGGAATTGGTATCTTGGAGACTTTCGCAAACGTGCCCTTCCGAATGCATCTCAAGTGGTGATGATGACTCGTTACGCAGAAGATGACCTTGTTGGGCGTATTCTAAATTCCTCTGATGCTTCCTATTGGGAAATATTAAGTCTTCCAGCCATTGCTAAAGCTAACGACCCATTGGGAAGAGAAATAGGGGAAGCTCTCTGGCCAGACTTCTTTGACATTGAGTTTCTCTTACGTGAAAAAGCCATTGGAGAAATGATCTTTGAAGCTCAGTATCAGCAATCCCCCACCAAAGATGAAGGAAGCTATTTTATAGCTAAACATATTTCTGTGGTCGAAGATTACCCTGCTGGTCTCACCTTCTACGGTGCTACAGACTATGCCGTAACTGATGGTTCAGGTGATTACACTGTCCATGTCATCGTAGGGCACCAACCCGTAACAGACATGCTTTATATCGTGGATGTATGGCGACAAAGAGTTGTCCCTAATATTGCGGTAAATGCTTTTATTGATTTATGCCTAGAATACGAAGTACGTATGTGGGCTGATGAAAAAGGCCTTATCTTCTCAACCCTTAACCACTATATCGAAAAAGAACTCATTAGACGCCGTTGTTTTCCTCAACGTGAGCAGTTCTCTTGTGCAACTGATAAGCCCGTTAGAGCTTTAGCCTTTCAAGCTTATTTCAATCAAGACCGCGTAAAGATCCTTAATGCAGACTGGACAGATGAGCTTATTAAAGAAATGCTTAAGTTTCCAGCAGGTAAAAACGACGATCAAGTCGATGCTTTAGGTTTAATTGGAAGAATGGTCGATGAAATGGTAGTTAAAAGATCGGCTATACCTCAAAGACATAAACAAGAATACAGGTCTAATACTATTATTCTCCCTGGGCTCAATGATAAGATATATCAGAAGAACCCAAACGGATTTAGGAAAATATAGTAATGGCGCAAATATCCGATTTTACCCCTATCGATACAACTTTTGAAATACCCGAAACAGAAATTGATGCGACTGCATGGTTAAACCGGATTACAAAAGCTAGACAAAAAGAGGAACCATGGCGCAGAAGTTCTAAAAATATCATCCGTAAATACCGCAACGATAACGACATTGATGACACCACTAGATCGTCTCCACGCCCTTTTTCTTATACTCCTGAGTCTTTTAATGTGTTGTGGGCTAATACGCAGACTCTAGCACCTGCCCTTTTCTCTGCCATGCCAAAGCCAGACATACGTAATCGTTACCTTCAAAACGATCCTATTGCCGAGAAAGCAGGGGATATCTTAGAGCGCGTTCTCTCTTACGTCATGGATCAAGGTAAGTTTGATATGGTGATGAAGGAAGGAATTCTAGATTATCTTTTACCGGGTAGAACTATTATCCGCGTACGTCTTGAAAGTGTAACGGATAAAAAAGAGATAGAGAAACCAGGAGAAGACGGGGCACTTTCCATTGAGATAGAGGAAGAAGAAATTTCCCAGAATGTTAAGTGCGAAAGAGTGCCTTGGAATAAATGGATTATTGATCCAGTGGATAATTTTGTTAATGCTGCGTGGATGGCCTTTGAACATGATCTGACAGAGTCAGAATTTAAAGAGTTTTTCCCAGATAAAAAACTTGTCGCTGCTACCAAACAAGAAACACAGTTTGAAATAGAGCCTCGCTATGAAGTGCATGAAGTTTGGTACAAGAAAGATCGGAAGGTGTTTTTCATTGGGGAATCACAAGAAATCTTAAAGGAAATGGACGATCCTTTTAAGTTTGAACATTTCTGGCCTATTGCTACACCACTCCTTTCTATAAAAACCAATGATACGCAAATCCCCGTTCCTGAATATACCATTTATGAAGCGCAAGCCTATGAGCTTAACCAAGTTTCCTATCGTATTACTGACCTTGTTAAAACCTGTAAGTTTATAGGAATTTATGATTCAAGCCATAATAACATAGAAGATATTTTGGAAGCGAACGATTCACAGTTTATCCCTGACAATGGGAAAAGTATGAGTAAGGGGGGAATTAAAGCAATTTTAGACGTTGTTGATGTCACCCCTATTTCAAATGTTCTACAACAGCTTTATATCCAGAGGGATCAAATAAAACAAATCATAGATGAAGTGACGGGCATCTCAGACTTGCTTCGTGGTAACACAGATCCTCACGAAACAGCTACAGCGCAAAATATTAAATCTCAATATGCAGGTCTTCGCATAAGAGATAGGCGCGAGGCTATAAATGAGTTTGTGGTTGAACTGTTGCGGATGCAAGTTGAAATGATTGCTAACTTCTATCCTACCAAGCAGCTCGAAGAAATGAGCGGCATAAAGCTTGATTTTTCTGGTGAACCTCCTCAATTTAATTCCCCGGAAGAAATGGAAGCTTACCTTCAAGAAAAACAAGAAGCAGAAGCAGTCTTAGAAATTATTCGTGATGACGTGTTCCGTGATTATAAAATAGATATCGAAACAGATAGTACGATCTTAGCTGATATGGAAGAGACAAGCCAAAAGCGCGCGGCTCTTATTACCAGCATCGTTAGTTATTTTCAAGGAATGGCACCCCTCGTGCAAGGAGGAATGATACCACTTGAAACTGCTAAGACATTGTTGATGTATGGTCTCCAAGCCTCCAAATTACCCCGTCAAGTAACAGATGCACTAGAGCTGATAGGTACTCAACCCCAAATGAATCAACCCCCTATGGGTGAGCCTCCAATGCAAGAAGCTGAAGAGCCTATGCAAGGGCAATTACCTCCACCCAGTGAACAAGATATGATACAACAAATGATGATGCAAGAAGGGGAAATGCCTCAAGTTCAAGAAGAACAATTTTGATTAATTTAATGTATAAAATTATTGATAATGTTTATTTAGTGTTCTAATGTGTATTATAGATCAAATATTTTGGAGTTTGTTTATGGTTAATGTTATTAAAGGAATAGATATTGTTTCACATGGAGACGGTAAACACTATACAAATCGTCTTCAAATGGAAAGGGCACTTGAAAAACAGGGTATGAATATTATGGAGGAGAAAACATTTCGTGAAAAGCGCGAGAAGTTTATGGATGAAAAACACTCCCAGCCTAAATCACCATCAAGCGGCTCCGCTCACAACCACGTTCACATCGATCTTAACAACATGAAAACTCACACCAGCTATAGGGATCAGAATGGAAAATAACCTACGGGAAACTTTAAAGGCAAGTCTCAAGAGTCTCGAAAAAGAGCGTGAAGAAGTTCTTGAAAATGACAAAAAAATCATGGCCGAGGTGATAGATGATCCTGAAGAACTGGATTCTAAAACGACGGAAAATGACTATTCAGAAGAAGAGATTGAAGAGAAAACTGCAAACATTGAAATTAATGAACCTGAAACTGATCCTCAGCCAGAACTAGAGGCTCTTGCCCACTGGTCAAAAGATAAGAAAGAAATATTTAAAAACCTTAATCCTGAAGCCCAAGAGTTTCTGCTGAGCCGTGAAAAAGAGTTCAACGCAGATTATACCAAAAAGACCCAAAGTCTCGCAGAAGAACGCAAGATTGCCGAAAAGTACAAGAAATCCATATCGCCTCATGAAGAGTATTTAAAGAGCCGTGGATTAGATCCGTATGAAGCAGCTAATAACATCATAGCATTTGAACGCGCATTGGCTACAGCCTCCCCTAAAGAGCGCGCAAAGATGCTTCAAGAACTAGCTTCACAGTATGAAGCAGATTTTACGCAAGATGATGAGGAAGAAGAAGTTGACCCAAGATATGAAAGGCTTTCCCGTAAACAGCAAGAGATTGAAAACTACATTGCTCGGCAGGAACAAGAAAGAAAACACAAGGAAGATAGAGAAGCAGCAAATATCGTTCATCAGTTTGTAAATACTAAAGATGCTCATGGCAAATTAAAATATCCCCATTTTGATAAGATACAAGGAGAAATGTCAAAGAGGTATAATTATGCTCACTCTGTAAACGAGCCTATTACTTTAGAAGAAGCTTATGAATTAGCTGTTTTATCAAACAAAGACTTGCGGGAAGATTATTTATCAAACTATCATGGAGACAAGACACGGATCGAAAAAGATAAAAGAAGATTTGATGCAGCTAAAGCAGCTTCTTTTAGTGTTAAGTCTTCAGGTGGCGGGATAAAGTCCGCTCCTACCAACTTAACAGTTCGTGAAGCGTTAAAAAGGGCAATGGCAGACGCTAACGCATAAGCCAAGATTTAAACTACATTCCCAAGGGAATCTGTCTTTTAAGTCATGCCAACACGGAAAATCGAAACACTCCCAAATTAGGGAATCTGTGCGGTTTCTGGAAACAGGAATTTTATAGATTTAATAATTTAGGAGTTTTTTTATGCCTACAGTAAACTTAGGTGATATCATCACCACCACGTTACGTAGCCGTACAGGAATGTTGGCTGATAACGTAACAAAAAACAATGCCTTGCTGGCACGTCTTAACACCAAAGGCCGCATTAAGCCTATTACTGGTGGTTCACAAATTTTACAAGAACTCGCATACGCTGAAATGGCCAATGCGATGTATTACTCTGGTTATCAACCAATTGACCTTACCCCTCAAAAAACAATCGATTCAGCTACGTTTGATATCAAGCAAGCCGCAGTCGGTGTTACAATTTCTGGTTTGGAAGAACTCAAGAACAGCGGCGAAGAGCAGATTATAGACTTGCTCGAAGCTCGTATTGAAGTTGCAGAAGACACCATGAAAAACCTAATCTCTGTCGGTATCTATTCCGATGGTACAGGGTACGGCGGAAAAGAAATTGGTGGGTTGCAGTATTTGATTTCCAAAACACCTAGCGTAGGTACTGTTGGTGGATTCGATCGCGGTCAAGCATCTAACGTATTCTGGCAGAACCTAGCGGTTTCTTTCGGGGCCGTCACAACTGGTTCAGCAAGCCTCGGCTTAACAGCAGGTGCAGACACAATTCAGCACGCGATGAACTACACATACATGAATTTGATTCGTGGTATGGACAAGCCCGATCTTATCGTTGCGGACAATAACTATTACCTCTATTTTCTTGAATCTTTACAATCACTTCAAAGAATCCAAGACAGCAATGATCTCGGACGATTAGGGTTTGAGACGCTCAAATATTTGCAAGCGGATGTAGTGCTCGATGGTGGATTCGGTACAGGATACGGCGCGCCAAGCTCCGCACCTCTTGCATCTAATGCTTCTATATTTGGCCCAAGTTGCCCAACAAGCACGATGTATTTCTTAAATACGAAGTACTTGTTCTATCGCCCACACGCTAAGCGCAACATGGTTGTAGATGAAAGAGAAAGAGTTTCCGTCAACCAAGACGCTGAAGCACGCCTCATTTTGTTTGCTGGTAACTTAACAATGTCTAACGCGTCGCTGCAAGGCGTCTTGTTCGCTTAAGGAGATTTAAAATGAGTCAAGAAAATTACACAATTATACCTCTCTTAGGTGTGGACGTGTCTGGGAATAACGTAATCTCCACGACGACAAACACAATCTCCTTTGGGTTGTCTAACGCTTTAACGACCTTAAACGCAAGTGCCGTGGTTACTGTTACAGTTGCTTCCACAGCAAATCTAAGAAATGGTCAAATCGTGACCATTTCTGGAGCTACTATCTTAAATAACATATCGGCGGTTAACTTAAACATTACCGCGCCAATCACGATTGTTAGCAGCACAACATTTAGCTACGTAGCTGGTGCAGCCGCTAACGCGACTGGTTCTGGTGGTGGTACAGCAATCATTTTGGCTATTCCTCTTAATCCGACAGAATACAACCCAGGTGATCGTTTGGTTTGTGCTGATGGTACAGAAAGAATGTTTGTTCAAGGAACAGTGGCCAATATCGCCGCAAATAATGTGGTCATTGTTGATGCGTTAGGAAATGCCCAAAACATGACGACTGCTTTGGTAACAAATACCGTTTTGACGGCTGCTTACACGATTGCGGTTTCTCCAATGGCTATTGCCTATAGCGCGACAACGCCTAACTTTGGATGGGTCATTACTCGTGGTGCTTGTACCGTTAATGTTACAGCAGCAACAACCGTAGGAACGGCTTTGTATTCTACGACTACAGCTGGTCAAGTAAGTATAACGGCAGCTGGTAGTTTCTTAATCCTTGGGTTGTTACCAACGGTTGCGTCTGCTGGGGCTGGTTCATGTGCTGCAATTGCGACTAACCCAACATTGGGTATTAATAATGGTGGTTCTTTATAAGGAGTTTAAATGGCTTTTGTTGATGTAGGTCAAGGTATTTCCGTGCAAACGGGCGATCAGCGTTTAGGAATTCGGTTTCTTTATCATCCATTCCAGGATCATAGGAGATCACAAGATGAAGGACGGCCCATTTTTACAGATGTAGAAATGATAGAGATCAAAATCCCTGGATCGCGTGATGTGATTTTAAGAGCAGTCACGGAGAACGACAAATATCAACATGCAAAGCTTTATGAACACTTCAAGGTTCATAATTCCGAACTGATAAACGGGACTCCCTTGTCGGAGTTCCCTTTTATCTCAGCCTCAGAACGTAAGGAGTTGGAGTATTTCAATGTCTACACGGCTGAGCAACTGGTTGGAATGGCTGACGGCTTTATTGACAATATGCGCGTTAATTGCCGTGATTTAATCAAGAAGGTTAAAGCCCATCTTGAAAAGGCAACAGACACAGCATTTGTTACAAAAATGACCCAGGAAAACGAAAATTTGAAACGTGAAATGGAAGTTTTAAAACAGCAAATGGGCGAAATTTTAGCCCTTAAATCGGAGAGAGAAGATGCACCGCGAGAAAAAAGAAAAGTCTCATAAAAAAGATATGCATGAACGCCATGAGCGTCATGAACACGAACGTCGTAAAGATCACCGCAAGGAAGATATGGGTAATGATTTGATTGATCATGAACATAAATTTGACACCAAAGAACGCTCTTTTATCAAAGCAAGAGGTAAAGGTGCCCATGAGTTAGACGAACATCACCGCCATTTCGGCAAGAAAAAGTACGTTTATTAAGGATTTAATACAATGACGACAGGTCCTAATTTATATAGTGGTTCCTTGGTAGGCTTTCCCGCACTCCAACATCAGGCATTGAATAATTCCTATGCGAGTAAAAACGTAAGCATTTCACTTCCCGCAATTACGGCTTTAGCTGGTGCTGTTAAAAGTGTGTGGGTTGCTCAGTTTGCAGGAACGATTGTTTCTGGAACGATGGTGGTTGATGGGGCATTTATCACCACCGCCCTTGTTGCCACCATGAGAATAAACACCACTGCGGTTACAGGGGGCGCTATCACCATTACTGTTGCGAATTCGGCAGCACTTGCTAACGCAACGGCTACTCCTACAGCCCTCAACACTTTCAAGGTGGGTGATGTGATTAACTTTACCATCACAGGTGGTGTTAATGCGCAGAGCGGTTCCCTTAATATTCTTGTGACTCAAACAGCGTAAGGAATTCTTATGACCCGTATGCCAGCAACCCTATGTTTGATGAATGAGACGATTACAACGGCTCAAGGGAATAATGATGTTTTAATTCCTAAGACAGTCGTCCAAGGGTTAGCCCGCGCAAAATCTATAGGATTTCAATGCAACTTTACGTATGGGTCGGGCGGTACAAGCGCAACTGTCTTAATTCAAACAAGCTTGGATGGTGGAAATTCATGGGTAGATGTAATCAATTTTAATCATGCTACAGCATCTCTAAATAGATATGCCAATGTTACATCTACAACGGGCGTTGTTACTGATTACTATGTCCTTACCAATGGTGGCCTAGGTTTTGATACTGCTGTTGATGGCTTGCTCGGTGATCAATGGCGTGTTCTTTTTTATTCAGTGGGCACTTACGCCAATACCACTTTACAGGTGTTTGCAACAGCGAGGGACTAACAGTTTATGTCAATCCTCACTATTGCTCAAAACATCTCCGCAGAAGCAGGGTTTCAGCAACCTACATATCTGATAGGCAACCCTGACGAAATTGCGATCCAACTTCTTTCTCTCATCAAAAGAGAAACAAGACTTTTATCCGATGAGTTCTTCTGGCAAAAGCTAATCACAGATTATACTTTTAATTACGTTTCTGGTCAGGCTTCCTATGCCTTACCGGCAGATTATAACTATATTCTGCCAAAGACAATTTGGAATAGCTCAGCACGACAACCTTTGATCTGTCCTATCAGCCCTCAAGATTGGGCTATCCAAAAATATTACCTCGTAACGTCTGCTTATTATAAGCAAGTCTACATGTACAATAACTTGATGGAGATAACACCCACTCCAACAAGCACCGATACCATAAATTATCAGTATATAAGCAATAATATTTATGCCTCTGCATTGGGTGTACCTCAGCCAAATTTAGTTGCTGACACTGATACGACTGTTGTGCGCGAATTCATTGTTGAGCTTGGGGTTAAACTTCGCTTTTTAATCGCTAAAGGTCTTATTTCTCCTAATGATCTCGAAAACTCTTTTGAGAAAAAAGACTACGACGCCCAAATCAAACGTCAAATGATGATTGATGGAATTGGTCAAAAGATACTTTCCATGAATTCAGGAGGTGGGCCTTTCTGGATGGCCGCAGAAACACAAGATTCTAACTGGCCGCAGGTTTAATCTATGTATGCTGTAACCACCATATCAGCCCCGACCGGAGGGTGGAACTCAACCTATCCTGTTACCAACCTTGCGCAAAATGAAGCTATCACCCTCGATAATTTAATACCTGATACAGGCTTTGTTTCTAATCGCTTAGGTTATCAAACCTACTGTGACCTATCAGCTGATATTAACACGATAGCCTCTCTTTTTGAGTTTAGAGCCGCAGCTATGAATAAGTTTGTAGCAGCCGGAGAAGGGAAATTTTATGACATTACTGACGCGCAAGCACCCGTAGAAATAGGTACAGGGTTCACGAATGATTATTGGAATGGAACAGTTTTTCTAGATCAAGCCGGAGCTGGTGGTTTAATTCTGGTTAACGGAGAAGATGCTCCCCAATATTGGACAGGTTTGGGAGATGTTCAAGCACTAGGGGTTACAGGGCCCGCAACCGTTTCTAATTTAATTGATTGTGTTAACTTTAAAAATCACGTTTGGTTTGTTGAAAAAAACTCTCAAAATCCTTGGTACTCTCCCTTTGATTCTATTGTTGGTGCTGCCCTTACAAAATTTTACTTAAGTGGATTGGGAAGCTTTGGCGGAAATCTCCAAACCATCAAAACATTTACCGCAGATGGTGGATCTGGTCGACAAGAGTTTATCGCTTTTTACATGACTTCTGGGGAAATTATCATCTATCAAGGAGCCGATCCATCGGATGCAGCTGATTTTATTCTTGTAGGCGTCTATCGCTCAGGACGCCCTATCCCCACAGCACGAGGGGTTTGTAAGTTTGGTGCCGATCTCGTTGCCATCACTGACTCTGGTTATCTACCCCTTTCTTCGTTGCTCTCTTATTCTTTTGGTAAATCAAACGACCAATTGGGAGAAAAGATTAGAGGAGCTGCTCTTGCGGCAGTTAATGCAAACTTCGTCGGTACCAACTGGCAAATTATCCTTGTTCAAAATTATGGTCTTCTTCTTATAAACGTTCCCACAACTACGGGGGGAATTATCAATCAACATGTCTTAAATGTTAACACAATGGCATGGAGTAGCTTTTCAGGAATGCCCGCAAATGTTTGGTGCATGTTTGGAAATAATCTTTATTTTGGGGATAACACAGGGGTAATTTGGCAATATTCAGGGAATTTAGACGGAGCAGATCAGGAAGGAAGTGGAGGCGCACCTATAACGTGTACGTATACGTCTCCTTATCTCTTTAATCAACCATCCGGTCTATTACAATCTACTGCCTTTAGGCCGCGTGTTTTGTTGGGTGGAAATACTACAATTTTTATAAGCTCTTCTGCTGATTTTCAACCTTATTCTCCCCCTTATCAAATAAATTTATCATCTACAGGTATACAATGGGCCGCTGCCGCTGTGGTCACGCCTGGCCCTGCTGGCCCTCCATTTGTAGCTAATGATTTTGGTATAAATGACCCTAGCTATATACCAGTTTCACTTGACCCTATTCCGTGGGGAAGGGCGGCCCAAGCTCCGTATACCCCTGGCCCAGCTAATCTTCTCTATCCTTTGGGAGACCAGAGGAACCTTGTTTATTACGGCCCGGACGATCCAGGAGCCGTCCCCATGGGAGAAATAGGGTGGGCACAATCATCTTCAAACTCTTTAAGTTTTTTAAATTTAAGTAAAGTATTTTATAGTTTAAGTATTAAACTACAATTTGTTGTATATGATTCAATAAATTTTTATGAAACTGACTTCTTAATAAAGAAAGCAGTTCGTATATGATTTCAGAAGTTAAGATCAATGATAAAGAATTACTTAAATACTCTTTGTCAAAGATTTATGAAGGCGGCAACGTTGATATTGAGCATCTAATGGATCAGAGAGAGTTTGTTTGTTTTGGTCAATATTTAGGAAATGATCCTTATTGGGTTGTTAGTATTTATGATTTTACGACAGACGGCGATTGTTTACTTGATATCGTTCTCAATCGAAAAGGAATGTTGTCGGTAGATACCTTTAAAAGAATGGCGATGATTACGGCGGATTATGTTTTTTTTCAAGCAGGTAGAACCAGAGTTTCTACAATGGTTAAACAAAGCAATGAAAAATCCATCAGATTAACTAAAGCATTTGGATTTAAAGTGGAAGGTATAGTCCGAAACGGATACAATAAACCTAAAGTAGAAGATAAAATTTTATTTGGTATGTTAAAAGAAGAATGTACCTGGATTTAAGGAATTAAATTATGAGTAGTGCGCCTGAGTATCATGCCCCGTCTGCCCCTGATCCAAATATGGTTGCAGCTGCTCAAGGGCGTCAAGAAAGAATGGCAGCTCGCCAAAATGCTCTTTATCTCAATCCATCCGTTCAATCTCCCTATGGAAATATAAGCTACGACACAAACGAAGAAAATATTGACGGGGAAACCGTCAGACGTCCAACACAACGCATTCAATTAAGCCCTCATCAAGAAGCCTCTATGAATCGTAAGAACGAGCTAGAGCGATATTTGCAAGAAACGGGGACTCCAATAGGCCGACAACTCCACAGAGGTGTAGAAGAGCTTGGGAACTTAGAACATATGCGGCCTAATTTAGAAGGCATCGGGCGCGTCGGAAATGAAGAAGATTACCGAGGAGATAGAAGGCGTTTTGAGGACGCTTATTACAATCGTCAACTTGAACTCATGCGCCCTGAAAATGACCAATACGAAAGCCGATTAAAACATAGGTTGGCTGGGAATGGACACACTCTAGGTAATGAAGCCTATAGCAAAGAATTAAACAGATTTGAGACTCAAAAACACCGAAATCTTACAGATTTGGGGCGTGATGCTATCCTTCAAGGGGGACAAGAACAACGTAACATGTTTGGAATGGGTCAACAGATTCGTAATGAACAGCGCCAAGAAGCCTTGTTACCTTACGAAGTTAACCAAACGGAACGCCGCAATAGAATGGGCGAGAATCAATTTAATTTAGCAGCGCTGCAAGGACTTTCTCAAGGTTCACCTATTAATCTTCCTCAGCTTCAACAATATCAACAACAAGGTGTGCGCGCCCCAGATATGCAAGGTATGTACGCTAATAATCATGCCCAGAAGAGCCAAAATTATAACAATATGTACTCGCAGGAAATGGGCAATCACCGGGCAAATCTAGGGGGAATGTACGGTCTTCTTGGAAAAGGAATTGGATTTGCCGGCCAATACTTTGGGGGAAGATAATGGGAAATTACATTAAAAGAGTTGGTGAAGATTCTGGTCTTGATTTACGAAAAGCCTTAGCCGCAAAACTTCGCGAGCAAATGAATCAACCAATCCCAGAAATTCACTCTCATACTCAAGGGATTGCAGAAGCTTTAGGAAAAGGAATTGAAGGGTTTCAGTTAGGGCGCGAGGAGTCTCTTTATAAAAAAGACCAAGAAGAATCTAAAGAACGTCAACTTGCTCAAAACAAAGCGATGATTGATTATTTTCGTGGTCAAGGGATATTTGGCGATAATGAAGGCATGACACAAGGTCAACCTCAAGAACCGTCCCGATATAGACAGGACATGAGTGAAGAATCATCATTTGGTGAAGAACGTATGCAAGGTGGGCGATCTAGACAATCTTCTTTTGATCCATCAAACTTTTCACCAGAAATTGCTAATCTTGAAATAGATCGTCGCCTGAAAGATCAAGAACAGACACGTAAAGAAAAGTTTCAAAGTGGAGAAAACGCTAAGAATCGTAGTCATGCATTTGAACTAGCAGCGGCAAAATCAAAGCTTAACAGAGATGCTCATAAGGATAATAAACAAGCTGAAGTAGACATTAAAAAAGCAGCAGAATGGGAAGAACAAGCGGAAGCTGCCCAAGAAGCAAATAGACATATCCAATTTGCTGAAGAAGCCTTACCAGGAGCAAAACCAGGTACCGCATTTCATGAAAGAAAAGTACTTGCTACCGCAGTTTCTAGGATTCTTGGCCCTGAAAGTGCTAAAAAACTAGGATTAGGTAATTTGGAAGATATGCAACAGCTTCAAAAGTCTCTTACCCATCTTTACATAAAAGTTTTGAAAACCGTTCCAGGAAGCAGAATTTTAAAGGTTGAAGCTGAAGAAGCTAAAAAAGCGATTTCAGAGGTGACAGATGCCCCAGAATCTATCCAAAGAGTTCTCACCACATTAAAACCTTTCAATGATTATCTCATATTCCGTAATCGTTCCCGTAAAGAATGGGAAGACGCTTATGGTTCTTTGAAAGCTAAAGATCCCGAGGGAAGAAGGTTTGCCGATGTCGTGGAACAAATAGCCGAAGACAATATTTTTGCTCCTTTATCTCAGGGAAGGAAAAAAAATGTCCAACCCAATAGGTGACATCACTCAAAACCCTAATATCAAAGGTTCCAATGCTCAAATATCGAAAACAAAGAGAATTGCACATGCTTTGACTAAAGGATCAGCTCAAAACTTAGATATGTTATTGAGCCCTGGTGATATCCCTATGAAAGCTATTGGTTTTCTTCTGAAAACTTTTGGCTCTAAGAAACTCGCCAATGCTCTTGATGACGATGGAGTTACAGGGTCAGTTGAAGGAGCCTTGAAAAAGTTTGGAGGAATAGAAGACCTTCCCAAAGCAGAATCTTACGGCGATCGTTTTGCAGAAAATTTAGGTACAGGACTATCTAGCTTACCTTTAGCTGCCGGAGGGGGGGCCCGTGCTATAGCCTCTGCTTTAGGAGGGATAGTTTCTCAAAGTGGCGTTCAACCCCTTATTGAAGATAGATTACCCTCTCATCCTGGCGTTCAACTTACCGCAAATATTTTAGCTGGTTTGGCAGGGGGTGGTGTTACCGGAAAGGTGGCAGGGTCTTTTTCACCAAAAGCCTCGCCACTCTTGCCGGAATATACCCATGCTCAAAATCTATATAGAGAAAATCCTCATAGCCGACAAACGCGTTTAGCTAGAGCAAAACAACTTGATCTTGGAAAGTCAGATTTTGAATCGGCAAATAATCTACAAGATATTCAACTCGCTCAGCACGCCAAAACCTTTAATTATTTTCCTAAGAGCAAAATAAAGGGTTCAGAAGTCGTTGACTCAATTGAAGATGCTTTTAAAAAAGCAAAAAGTGAAGCGAGTAATGTTTATAAAGAAGGTTTTGAAGAGGTTATCCGTGGGATAGAAAATCCTTTGGCTAATAAATTCAACCCCGTAACGGGAGAAAAAATTAGTAGATATAAAAAAATTGATATCGATAAAACCTTAGATTTGATTGAAGAAAAAATTCTTACCGCTTCTGAGAGTGGGGACATAAAAAAATTCCTTGTTGGATTACGTGATAATTTGATGAGAGAAAAAGGCAACCCTATCAAATTAAATTCTCTTAAAAAAGAGTGGGGAAGCAAAGCAAATTATGGCCCTCATAATAGCTTATATGTGGGGAAAGAAAAGGAAGCAGCGTACAAGCAAGTAATTCATAGTCTTACAGAAGATATGAAAGAGCAAATTCCTGGCTATTCAGAATTAATGAAAACTGCACAAAAAAACATAGAACATATTGATTCTATTAAAAATAGTATTTTAGGTGATGTAGTAAAAACGGCTGAAAAAAAACCTTCCCAAATTATCAGTAGAATTTTTGAAGATGTTGATGATGAGTTCATTCCTCTTGTTAAAAAAATCATCCCTGAAGATGTTTATGAAAAAGCTGCTCAAACTTACCTCACAGATTTAAGTAAGGAAACATTAGGAAAAACTATCATTCCTAAAGAGAATAAATTTACCAATTATTTTAATTTACGCTCAAAGTTAGAAAATGAAAAACTTCAAAAAACCTTACCTAAAGATTGGGCTGACTTTGCAAAAAATACAGCAAAAGACATAGAAGTAAGCGAAATAGGTCTACCTCGTGGGGATTTTGCCGAAACATCCGCTCGTGGAATTGCGACAGGTGATGAGGTTAAAAACACAGGAAAAAGACTCGCTGCAAAATCTCTTCCTTCTTTAATTGGAGGTGGATTAGGAGCGGCTACAGGGAGTGTAGGTGGCCCATTCGGAATAGCTAAGGGAGCAGCAGCCGGAGCGGCGCTAGGAGAAGGTGCAAGAAGAATTAACACCAATTTGAAGCGCAAAGAAATGCTTACCGGAGTTTCTCCATCAAAACAAATTATAAATGGCATAACTCCCGATGCATCACAAGTGGCTATTCAATCCCAAGTGGCAGGTCATATGCCTTATCGGGAAATTCCCGTGATAAATCCTGGCCCAGGCGAGCCATCAATGGAAAAAATTCCTCAAGATTATGAATTGCCAACTTATGAACTTCCAAGCGTCATAGGTTACAAATCTGACAATGAAAACAGGCCTCCTGAGAATGACATTGTTGTTTCAGATTCCCAAGATGAAGACTCACCAACTGATTCTTATATTTCACATTTACCAAGCGTTATCGGATATGGAAAAAAACGCACAGCGAGGATTAAATAAATGGCAGTCTGGTTTATAAAAGAATACACATGGTCTACCGATTTAGCCAATGGCATTGGTATCCGCGCAGATAGACACGACGCACAAGACAATCTCTTTGTGAATGGCATAAATGCGGGATGGTGTGTAGATCCTTCTCAAAATGTGGCTTTTGCCACCAATACTCCTACCGTAGATCTAACTCTTGGAGGGTTCCGCATCACCAATGCAGGAGATGGAATTGCCGCTCAAGATTACGCCACGGTTAGTCAGCTAACAGGTGCCACCAATAGTCCTGTGTGGGGAGGAGAGGCCGGAGGCACGGCCAATGCTCTTACACTGACCCTTGCCCCTCCTCTTGCAACCTATGGAACTGGTGGAATCTATATCGAGTTTATCGTCACGACCACAAATACTGCCGCTGTCACCATGGATGTCAACGCATTAGGGCCCATTAATGTCTTGAAAAATGGAACCCAACAATTAGAAGCTGGTGATTGGGTTGTTGGCCAAGCAGTCCAAATCATCTTTGATGGTACTGATTTTCAGAATTTATCGCCAACTCATGGATTGGTGAGTCAAACAGGAACACAAACCTATGGAGTAGCCGCTGGGACAGCAGATGTAATAACCGTTCCTTTGTCACCAGCCCCAGGATTTACCACCTACCCAGCTGGTTTTTTTGGGAGGTTCAAAGCTACGGCTACGAATGCTACCACGACCCCAACAATCAATTACGCAGGTATTGGGGCGGTAACAATTACAAAAGATGGTGAGCAGCCTTTACAAGCCGGTGATATCGTTTCTGGACAAGTTTATTCTACCGTTTATGAATCTGTCGGAAATAAAATGCAGCTTATTTCTCCTATTGCGGGAACTGTTAGCCAGACAGGCCACACAATTTATGCAGCTGATACAGGGGTTGCAAATGCTATCGCGATTGCTTTTGTGCCCGTTATTGTTACAGCCACTTTACAAGTTGGTATGACCTTTAGGGTGAAAGTGGTTGCCACCAACACCGGAGCTGTTACGGTTTCAGTCGGAGGAGGTGCTACCGTTCCTCTTAAAAAACAGACAAACGTTGATTTGGCGGCAGGGGATATATTAATTAATTCCATTATTGAAATTATCTATGATGGGACAAATTTTCAGCTACTTTCCCCTTTAGGAAATAATGTAACCACTGTCAACACAGCAGGGCTTGCAACAGGTGGTCCTATAACAGCTACAGGCACAGTTACCGTAACTGAAGCGACAAAAGTTCAACAGCAGGCAGCCGTTTCGCAAGTTGTGGCAGTCACTCCTTTCAATCAACAATTTCATCCATCAGCCGTGCAAGCATGGGCTTATTTTAATGGTACTACTGCGGGAACAAATCCTCCAATAGCTGGTTATAATGTAACTTCAGTGCAAAGAACTTCTGCGGGAACTTATCTTATAACCGTTACGACAGCTTTTTCATCAGCAAATTATTGTGTGTTTGCGACTTGTGGACAAAATACTAGTTCCTTTACATATGCCCTTAGTCCCTGGGCTACTGCACCAAGTACCACACAATTTGAAGTGGCTACCATTTCTCCCACCCTCGCTAGTAGAACCGATACTACCTATGTCTACGTATTAGCAATAGGTACTCAATAAATGTAAATTTAATTTTAGAGGATAAAAATATGACAAAAGCAAAATTAGGGTCTGGATCACGTTTTAAAGCAATTGAAAAGAAAGCGGCCGCAAGTGGTGCTTCTAATCCCGCAGCCGTTGCAGCTGCCGCAGGAATCAAAAAATATGGAAAAGAAAAAATGGAAAAGATGGCAGAAGCAGGTAAAAAAAGGAAGAAATAATGACTTACGCAATGGGTGTGGTCTTATGGGGTCTGGTGGGTGCCTTAGCTAATCGCTTAAGAGGTGGCTGGTGTGGTCATGAAATCCACAGCTTCTTTCCTTTTTGGAATACTTCTTTTGCGCGCCTTTTTTTTTCTGTGGTCATTTCTACGCCTGTTTTTATAACTTACTCATTGTTACAATCTGTAACATTTACCCTCATTCTCTTTATAAGTTTTATTTGTGGTGAAAATTGGGTTAGAATTTTTTCACCATGGCGAGGCATAAAGTCTTTAACTTTACGGGGTTTGTTTATAACCTTTCCAGCTGGATTTTTCTTTGGTCTCCGTCCTTTTGCTTTTTGTGGTCTTCTCATGGGGTTATGTTATTTTTTGGGTCTTCACTCCCCTTTTTATCTCAAAGAAAATGATGGATATATATGGAGATCTTCCGAATGGGGAGAAGTGTTTTTTGGTTTTATTTTAGGGGTTTTTATTGTTTTAAGTGTTCTTTGACCCCTAATTGAAAGTTAATTGAATCTCCTGTACAATAGGTAGTGTGCATCTAAAATTAAAAAACAGGAGAATAAAAATGAATTTTTTTTCTTTTATTATAGTTATTGCTTATGTTTCTTTTTTGTTAGTCGGTTGTACTAATCCAAATAACCACAACAACTTTAATATTACTGTAGGTGCCAAAGAATCAAAAGATGAGACTTATAAGGAACTCATGCGATATTGCTCGCCCCGTAAAAAATGTCCTAATCTTTGGAGATTTATAGATAAATCATCACAATCATCAGATTAGATGCTCTGAATAGCGCACGTGCTTTAAAAAAGGATGAACATTGCTAATCACGAGCGAAGTTTGTTTTCGTTTTTTAAACTTACGTAACCATTTTAATATACTCATCTTTTTTCATCTCCTCGCGGTTGATAAAATTTTATCAACTTTATCTTACCATATTATTTTTCTTGTAAGTCAACCCCAAATAGTGTATTTTGATGAAAACATACATTAAACACACTAAAGGTAAAAAGATGAATAAGGAAAAAGATCAAAAAGAAATAGGGATTCCAGAAGCAGCTAAAATTCTCCGAATTGCTAACACTACCCTACATCGTAGGATAATAAACAATATTTCTCCTTTACCTTACAGGACTGACAATACCTTTCCGCATAGAAAAAGGTATTTCTTTTTGGAGAAGGACATTTTAGAACATGCTAGAAAAATGGGAATTAACGTATGAGGAGAAAATCAGTGAAAAATAGTTTAGGAGCCGCTTTGTGTCTTGTAACCTTTGTAGGGTGTACACCCTCCCCCGACATTCAAGACGGGGGTCTTAATGACCGTGTAAAGGCGTGCAGTGCTGGTTTTTCTGAAGGGACACGGATGGGGCTTGATGCCTCATTACATAAACTCTCTTTAAGTGGTGAGTTAACCTCAGACGTGAAAGAAGAAACCCGTTCTCTTATNNTTATTTTTGATGAGATCCCGAATGACGATCGTCTTAAAGCATACGAAGATTACATAAGTTGTATTCAAAAAAAATGGAATGATAACAAAAATTAAATATAACTTTTTATAAGGTAAATTAAAATGAATACTGACACAATGAAAATTATTGAAGATGCAAATTGTATAGTTTTTTTGATTTCATTCTTAATAGTGTCAGCTATTTTATTATTTATGTTTATTTCATTAAAAAATAAAGGACTTTAAATTATGTCTACTATATGGATGATTTGTATTACGTTAGGTCTTATTTTTACCAACTTGACTATTTTAAATATAGTTAGAGTACTTAAAACATTAATCCTCTCTATAGAGACATTAAGGGCAGAAATTAGATTTGATAAGGCGATTTATTGGGAAACCTTTGATAAGAAGATGAATTTATGGACTCCGTTAACTTTAGGTTCCGGTATTGGACTTGATACCAACCCTATCGTCACTCCAACTTACCGGGGAAAAGATAGAAGACAAAAACGCGCTTACAATAAAAAGAAGAAATAGGATGTTTGATTTAAAAGATGACGGCTCAGAGATAGCCTATAGGCGCAGTCTCATTAATAAAGACGCCCTTGAAAGACAAAAGATTTTAGCCAAATTAATAGCTGAATCATCACGAAGGGGATGGTCGGTTTTCATTAAAGACAATTCTGACTTATTACCGAACGGCGCCGCGGGTCATGAAGGTGATGAGATAGAGGAGTGAGTGTGATAGGGGTCAGAATTCCCTTCTTTGCCCATCACACTCATTTTATTAATTAAAGGAGAAAAACCAATGGATATGATACAATATATAACTCTTTTGGCCACTATGATTGGTGGAATATATGGTTTTTATCAAATTACAAAGCAAGAAATTGGTGTAATTAGAGAACAAATAACCCTAATGAATACCCACCACCGAGAAGATATTATAGCCATCAATGATCGTATGGAAAAGATGGATAAAAAATGGGAAAGTCTGTTTGAGAGGTTGTTTTTCAAAGAAAACACTCCAGTAGATGGAAAAAAATAATGCCGTTTAAAGACCTTCCAGAAGGGCAGACACAATATTTAGACGAGAATGGTAGGCTTGTAGATGGGAAGCCTATAGATCAACAAAAAATTACAGATAGCTATAGGAAATCATCCCTTCCCTCTAATTATTTTCCAGACTCATCTCCCGATCATTATAGGTCTATTGAATCTTTAAATAAAAGAGAAGAGTCTTTGCGGACAGTTCTAGGAAGTGGGGATTTTACCCCCTACGAAATAGAACAATTAATGAAAGAATGGCATAGATTGAGAAGGATGTTTAGATGAGTGATAAGCCTATGACCGTGGGGTATATACGAAAATTTATCAAAGGCCTTCCTGATGAAATGGAGGTTTTAGTTCATCACAATATCCCCCATACAGATGATAGAGCAGAAATGGTCCCATTAGGGGTGTTATATGTAGAGGAAGGAAAAACTGGAAAGGTGTTAGAAATTTATCCTGAGTTTCCACATTATTGACCGTATAATTAGGATTATGGAAAATGAAAATGGCTCGTTGTGAGCGATGCAATGGTTGTAGGTCTCAATGGGACTTGGATAATTGTCCCTATTGTAATTATCCGGATGTCCAGAAGGAAAATGAGAAATGAATATAGATAATCCAAATTTTGAAATAAATTATAAGACTGAAGCTTGTAAGTTGGCCGCAGATATAGATAAGTGTTTTACGGGGCAACCTAGAGCAATATGTTTAAGTGCCCTTGAAGTGAACATTATGGAAATAATAAAATTGGCTGTTGAGGATATGAATTTGATGGAAAACTCAAAGCAAGGTGAACAAAAGCAAGCATTACATCAATGGTTAGATTTGTTTAATAACAATATTTTAGGAATCATTGAATCCACATAGGACACGAAGGAAAATGAGAAATGACTAAATCCGAACTCATAGAAGCCCTCAAAGACTATCCTGATGACATGAAAGTTTGTGCTGATTGCGGGTTTAATACGCGTGATCCGTCTGGCCATTATGGGATAATAGGAGTTGATAATCGTTTTGCAAAATCCCTTAACCTAATCTCTCTTATTGTGTCTGAGGACTAAAAAATGAAATTTATATTCTTTTGTTTATCAATCATCGGATTAGTTTTATCAAAGTCTATATTTGGTGTGGTGTTTTTTGTGTTTTTCACCTTTTTGTTGATGCCTGATTGATGACACAGATTATATTTTGGTTAGGGATGGTTTCTGTTTTTTTATCGCATTGTTGGAGACCTACCATATGGTTATTATCACTGGCAGCTGCTATGCGGATAGCTGAAGTTTACCTAGGAGCTAAGTTATGACAAAGAAAGATTTGCCTCCAGGCGCACTTTTTGAGGGATGTATTGAAAAAGCACTTGCTGAGGGACATTTTTCCCCTGCTGAAACGATAGACAGTGCCATTCTTAGAGCCATTAATGTTCGTTCTGATCTTTTCATAAAAGCTAAAGGGCATCCTGAAAAGATACTTTTAATTTTAAAAGATATTATTATAGACCCTTCTGTACCTATTTCTCTCAAAAAATGGAAAGAAAAACAATGAACTCTAAAAAAATAGTTATATTGGGAGATTTTTTACAAACTCTTCCGGATATCCGCTTTAGCGAGCCTGTTTTTATAAAGATTGGTGAAAATTACTATATCCCCGTTAAAGCCGAATCAGAGAATAGGGGGCTAGTAATTACTTGTGAAGCGGAGGGAGACGATGATAGAGGGAAAGATTAGAAAATGATTAGTGCTTTATTTTATATCCTATTGGCAATTGCATTTTTCTGCTTGGGGATACGTTGGGAATGTTATAGGACAAAGAGGGTTTTAGATATGGCAATAGATTTTGAATTACAAAACATTGATAAAAAAGGTGCCTATGAGGGAATGAAGGCATTGAAAGCTTTTAGGGAGTGTTACTATGAGTGATGAAGTTAATGATTTAATCAGATTGTCTAAGGAATTAAAACAATGGGAGTACATACCTGTTGTGATGAAGCTTAGATTAAATTATTTTTACATGAAACTTATGGAATTTGAACGAATAGAATGGGATCAAAAAATAATTAAGGAATTTATCCTTGAGGAGGTAAAAGCTTATCTCTTCCATGTATCTTGTATTAAAATGCTTCAAAATTCCGTAAAATAGATATAAAACTATCAATTCTTCTCAAGTTGATTTTTTTGAAACAATGGCATTCATTTTAGATAAAGCACTTGAAGAGATTCTAACGTTAAGAAAGCTTGAGGATGACGAAGGTGAGTAAAATAAAGAAAGATCGATCTCTAACCATAGCTGACCTTTTTGAATTTGTTAAAAACAATAAAATTCCGTTAGACTCCGTAATCTTTATGAGGCCAAAAAACGAAGAAGTGTTCCTTGTTAATAGAATAGGGTCAGGCGAATTTATCAGTCAATCTGATAATTCTAATTTTAGATTTATAATGATGGACGCCCTATTGGCCGATTCCTTGAAAAAAGAAACAATTCAATAGGAGAGCGACGGTGAGTGATTTTCTTGATGAACTTATTAGATGCGGGATTATTCCAAATCCCCCTCCAAATTATACTTCGCAAGTGATCCCATTTCCTGAAAATTCGGAGGGAAAGTTAGTAACCATAAAATGGAATGGCACAAACTTTGATGTAGAGTGCATAGAAGCGGAGAATGAGGGTGAGTGAGCAAAAAGAAATCAAGATTTGGATTGTCTTTTCACAGGATGTCGAAAACGGAAGATTTTATGATTTGAAAGCTTATTTTGATGAAACCAAAGCTAGAAAGGATGGTCAAAATAATAGGGTGGGTAAAAAACCTGCCCATTATACAGGCATGTTTGAAGCAGAAATTAGTAAGGATGAAATTTTAGATTTAATTCTAAAACATTGGGGAGCCGGCAGAGCTATCTTGGATGCTATTGTTTAATAATTCCGTAAAAGAGGAGAGAGAGGATGAAGATTGAAGAATTTACATGTTATCAATGTCATAAAGAACTTCTAACTTATACTACTCAAGAAGAACGAGAGAAAGAGAGAGATATTTTGTTTCCTGGATTAGATAAAAATGAAGAAGCTCATGTTTGTCGTGACTGTCTTATTAAAATAATGGCATTTCATTTCGTAAAAAATCCACACGTTTGGGGACTTGGCGAGAAACTAGACAGACTAATTTCATCATGTTAAAATATTCAAGTTACCTCTTAGTTTAATAGAAATCACCATTGATCAAGGAGATATTGGTTAGAATCCAATAGAGGTAATTTAAGTAATCCATTCCGTACAAAAGTAAATATTCCAAAAAATTTGACCATTCCTAGTGGTTGTGATAGAATCCCCCTGTTGCTCATTAACTTAACATCTATAGAGTCCCGACCTAGAATCGGTAGTTGTGGGTATGGAATCCCACATGAGCAACGCCCAACAAAACAAAAATAACTAAGGGTTACACCCTAAAAAAATTTTATTAAAATAGTTCACTTAACTATAATTTATACAAAGAGTAAATTGAACTATAATCCGAACAAAAAAATAAAGGTGAATTATATGAAATATGGATATGCGCGAGTTTCTACCGCTGCTCAAAATCTAGAGGTTCAAATTGAAAAGCTAAAAGCGTATGGCTGTGATGAAATTTATGCAGAGAAGCAATCAGGTGCCAATAATAGCAGACAGAGGTTAAGTCTCATCCTTGAAAAAATTCAACCAGGAGATCACTTGGTGCTTTATGATTTGAGTCGCTTGGGAAGACTAGATAGTAAGCTTAGGGCTATTCTTGATGATTTTGAAGAAAGAAAAATACATTTTATCTTTTTAAATATGAATATTGACACTTCTACATCTATGGGAAAATTTTTCTACAAGGTTATGGCTGCTGTTGATGAAATGATAAGAGAGGAAATATGTAGGAAAGTTCAAGACGGTATAAATTATGCCAGAAGTCAAGGAAGGAGAGGGGGGAAGCCTCCAAAATTATTGCCACAGGTTATTCAGAGGGCTAAAGAGCTACACCGTTTGATACCCCCTGAAGAGGCTCAAAAGATTTTGGGTATTGGTAAGACAACTTATTATAAGGCGTTAAAGGTTGCATAAAATACAATTTTATAATAAAGGTTATTAAGTAAGTGGCTGGTCAGCTATGATCTCTGTTCTATAACTTTCACCATAGAACATCTCTAATGGGTTTGACTCCCATAGCTTATTATTTTTTACCTAGAAGCCCTTAATCTTTCTCGTTCAACGATAAAATTAACGATATTGGAGGGTTTTTTAGGCTTTTTTATTTCTTGCATGGCTCGCATCTGAGAAATGTTTTGGTGAATAGTCATCTTAAAGCTTGGGGAGTCAAGTTCTTCTTGAGAGTACCCCTTAAAAATTTGTTTAACAAACCTATCGTAATAAGAAAAGAAATCATATTGAGGCAATGTGGAGTCACATACATTTGTTGCCTCCATGACGGTTTTCGTATGGGATAGATAATTTAAAAACTCTTCTTCTTCCATATTATTTTCTTTTATTTGGAGTTGTTTTTTCCTTATTGCATAGGAAATTCACTGGGAGATATACCAAATTAAGAAGGGTTAAGCAATATGTAATTTTTGAAACTCTTCAATCCACTCTATAGCTTTAGCAGCAGCAAAGTTATTTTCAGGAGTATTTCCAGGTTTAATCATCATAAACCATCTTTCAATTGGACTATTACAATTTTTTAAAGAGTTAAAACTTATATCATCAATGGATTCATATTTAATAGTAGCAATCGTTCCCATAAGACAACTACATTCCCCCTCATAACAAGAACCGTCTATTTTTCCTTCCTTTATTGATGTTATTAATTCAGGTATTTCAAGATGATATCTTAAAAGAATTCCCCAAAAATCATGTTTGAAAATCCGAAGATCATCTTCACTCAGATCGGCACCAATCAGATTGGCACCACTCAGATTGGTACCACTCAGATCGGCACCCCTCAGATCGGCATCACTCAGATTGGCATCAGTCAGATTGGCACCAGTCAGATTGGCACCCCTCAGATTGGCACC
>PLSP01000083.1 GCA_003165195.1 Candidatus Bathyarchaeota archaeon
ATCGGCTGCATCGACAAAGCATCAAGCGGCAAAGTTCTCATAGACGACGTAGACATTGCAAAACTGCCCGAATCAAAACTCTACAAAATCCGAAGAGATAAAATAGGCTTCATATTCCAAAACTTCAACCTTGTTCCGTATCTGAACGCTCGGGAAAACGTCGAATTAGCTATGGAGCTTGCGGGCAAATTTAAGGGGCAGCGAAGACAACGAGCAAAAGACCTTCTTGCCACCGTAGGCTTGTCAGGGCGAGAGCAACACCGACCCCAACGATTAAGCCAAGGAGAGCAGCAGCGGGTTGCCATTGCACGTGCTTTAGCCAATGATCCGGCAATAATCTTGGCTGACGAACCCACAGGAAACTTGGATGTAACCAATAAGCAGGAAATTGTGAAACTGCTAGCAAATCTCAACCAAAAACAAGGCACAACCATCATAATGGTAACACACGATGAGCAGGTTGCGGCGCAGACTCAACGAATGTTGTATCTAAGTGACGGGAAAATAAGCGAAGATAAACAAGCTCAAAAAGAAACGCCTAAACACTCAAAGGAGAACCCTCAAGAATGAAACGAGGAACAATTAAGGCTTTGAGCGTTGGTTGTATCCTTCTCTCCTTCTTTCTCTGTGGTTTAGCACTGTTGCCTCAGATAGTTCAAGCCACCAATACAGTAACAGCGACAGTAACTGTTGGAGGTGTCCCTTTCGTTGTGGCTATAACGCCAGATGGCAAATATGCATATGTTCCAAAACTAAATAATGTTGCAGTGATAAGTACAGCTACAAATAAGGTGACGGCGACAGTAAACGTTGATGGTTCTAACGGTATAGCTATAATGCCTAACGGCAAATATGCCTACGTTACAAGTTCCCCAGGTACAAATGGAGCCAAGAACTCGGTTAAGGTGATAAGCACTGCTACAAATAAGGTGACAGCGACGATAACCCTTGGAGATAGCCCTACGGCTGTGGCTGTAGCGCCTAACAATGAATATGCCTACGTTACAGGGCAAGGGATTGTAAATAAGGTGAGCGTCGGTGAGATTTCGGTGATAAGTACCGTTACCAATGCTGTAACGACGACGGTAACAGTTGGAAGCGGACCTTGTGCTGTGGCTATAACTCCAAATGGAGAATATGCCTATGTTGCTAACGAATATAGTGGTACAGTTTCGGTGATAAATACTTCTAAGAACACGGTGGCTACAACGGTAACCGTTGGACTCGGTCCTCAGAATGTGGCTATAACCCCCGACGGCGCATATGTCTATGTTACAAATGGCGGCAACGATTCAGTCTCAGTAATAAACACTGCCACCAACACGGTAACAACGACGATAACTGGTTTAATCCAGCCTTATGGAATAGCTTTAACTCCCAACGGTGAATATGCCTATGTTACAGAACAAGATGCGGACAACAGATTGGGTTTGGCTTCGGTTATAAGCACAGCCACGAACGCAGTGACATCAACGATACCCCTTGTACCCTATCCCTATGATGTGGCTATAACCCCCAACGGTGCATACGCCTACATTGCAAACGGATCTAACAGTACTGTTTCGGTGATTAGCACAAGTACCGGTACGGCGCCAACCGCTTCTTCATCCCCAACAGTTCCAGAATTTCCTGCCCAATCGTTAACTATCATGCTACTTGTTTCTGTAATAATAGTCCTCTCCATAGTCATCATTACAAAGAAAAAAGCTGAAAAATCCAACTCGACAAAAATAAGCCAAGAAAAAACAAGCAACAGCAAAAACCCGACGGACCAACCAAGCGACATCATCCTCTTTTCTATTTTTTAATCAGAAGGTACAATAAATGGGAATACTTGCAAGAGCAACCAGAAATATATCGAGAAGAAAAACCAGATCATTGCTGGTGATTGTGGTATTGAGCTTTGCCTTAGCTATGTTGATCTCGATTCCGCCAAGCATAACCGCAAGCAAAGCAACCACACAAAAAACCGTTACCAACCTAACAGCTATTGCAAAAATGGTTGATTCAACAATAAATATGGTGGCAACTCAAATAGACTGCCACCTGCCAGCAATCTCAGTGCCCAATGCAGGGCCTAATAATCAAACTGTCATTGAGCAGCCGCTTATGAACGTGACAGACTACTACACCAACCTCACATCAATCCCAGATGTCACCAACGTCATACCCATCTTTGACCAAACGGAATTCAACGGTAACTTTGCGTTTAACGTCTATGGGGTACCTTTGGATAATGCTTCTTTGCTGAGCACGTACTCGTTGCTTTTGCCCTCGAACATTACTTTTGGACGTAACTTGCAGGCGGGTGACAGAGGCGTGGTTGTATTGCAGGAGCGGGTTGCAAATCATTTCAATATCCAGGTTGGCGGAACCGTTAACATTTTAAACCAAACCTTCCAAGTCGTCGGCATTGAGGGATACACGCCACTCAACGAAACCGCCGCTTACATGAACCTCAACGACGCTCAGGCAATAACCAACAACGTGGGAAACGTAACTGACTTTAAAGTTTTTGCTGACAACGTTGCCAACGTACAGAGCACCGCTAACAAAATCGCCGTTATGTACCCTCAGTTGTCAGTTTCGATAGCCGCTTCTCTAGTGGACTCGGTGATTCAAATGCAAACCCAGACCAACGAGGAGCTGCAGATGGCGCAGGCTTCCATGAGCCAAATCCAGAGCACTGGTACAATGGAGATTGTCATTGTCACGGCGGTTGTTGCCGCAATTGTGCTATTCATCATGCTATATACGGTTCGGGAGCGAACTCGAGAAATAGGGACCCTGAAAGCTTTAGGCGCCAGTAGCTGGGCGATTTTGGGGCAGTTTATGCTTGAAGGCATACTGCTGAGCTTAATCGCGGGCATAGTAGGTATAGTAATTGGCACAGTCGGTGCAACCTCGCTTGCCAACCTGCTGCTTCCCCATCCAACTCAAGCTGGAAACAGCACAGTATCAACAGCAGGCGTATCCATCAGCTCGGCTTCGTCAGTTTCCATCTCCGTAACCATAACTCCTGAACTCGTGCTGCTTGGATTAGGTGTCGCTGTACTGTTAGGTGCACTGGGCAGCCTGTACCCAGCATGGAGAGCAGCCAGAACCCGACCAGCAGAAGCAATGCGATATGAATGAGGTGGAAAGGTATACGTCGGCTCGAGAAAATGTCAGTAACTTAAGTCTTGTCCAGAAAACTGGACTAAGCATTAATCGGCTTTTCCATTCGGTCTACAATAGAGGGATTAAATAGGCTAATGGATATGACATGGACAAGACAGACTGTGGTAGAGAGAAAAATGGAAGATGAAAAACAGGTAGAGACTGACAGACAACGTGCAGAAATATTCGACGCCCTTGGCCATCCCACAAGAATCACTATTCTAAAGGCTTTAAATGAAGAAGCTATCGGTTTTGCCGACTTGAAGAAGAAAACAGGCATTGACAGCGGCGGACATCTACAACATCACTTAACCAAACTAAATGGCTTGATAAAAACTGATGAATACGGCAAATATTGCCTCTCTGACCAAGGAAAAGACGCCTTGTTAACCGTCCGAACAGTGGAGAATGCAACCGATAAAAAGCCGATATCACAGGAGAAGTCAATACACCGTTTTAATTTTAAAATAGGCTTAAAACCAGTCGCTTTGCTGCTGGTGGCTCTCTTAATTGCCAGTTCAACAGCCGCAGTATACGAGTATAATCAAGCAGGAGTTTTCCAAAGTAAACTTGCCCATTCTTCGCAGATCAGCGATGGCTATTATTTACCCTATGAGGGTAATTATAGTAAAATATTCGTAGTTTCAACAAATTCAAGTTACGGTTACTATCCGATTCAAACGTATACTTATTCTAATGGCACGGAAGTTACGTGGGGTGGACCTTGCGTTATAATTAGTGTCATCATACGCAATGATTATTCAACGAAGTATCCACTGCCAGATCCTTTTCCTACATCTAATTCAACATCAGCATGGGTCTACCTAATGGCTCAATTATTTAGCGGTGGCCAACAAATTAACGCTATGGATTTATCATATGGTCCGCCGATTCCGCCACTTTTTGGACCTTATATAGGTTCTGGAACAGTCCTTGCCAGTGGAGAAAGTGCAACTATTACACTGTATTTGGGCACTAACAGCACAAATGTAACGAGTTATCAAATTGTGCCAACATGGATTTCGGGTACTGCGCCACCGTTTTAGGCGCGCTTCATTCATTTTAATTTACAGTACTTTGCGTGAAGGGATTTTGTTGAGTGTTCAAATTTCAGTTAACTTGTCAAATTTTGATGCGCTTAGCAATTGTCTAGCGTGTCTTTGTGAGCAGTGCCCGGAGGCTGTTGGGCAAGCTATGAGGAATTTTGCCCAGAACATTAGCAGAAGGAGCGGTTCAAAAACTTTAGCGTAGGCCTGCTTAAGAGTAGTAGGGTTCCGCAGGAGGCTAATGTGCCTGGCGCCGGATGGGTAAAATTCGTATTGCTAACCCATAACGAACTAAGCGATTTAGCCAAGTTTTACAAGGATGATCAGCGCGAATTTGAACTGCAGGCGCTTCTAAATGTTGCTCAGGATATTTTGGAGGCTTCCTGATTGCCATTCTTGCCATGATTCGCCTCTGCACGAATATTTGGAATGTAGCCGTGGATAGGTTTCCAGTGTCCTTAACATAAAGTATGTTGGGAACCAGCGGTAGCAGGCTTTTGGCAAAGCCTCTGCTCTTAAGATGGAGCTATCAAAAATGGCAATGAAATCTTATTTGAAGCAAGAATCTCAAACCATTTATCATTTGAGAGTGTCAACTGTATGTCGTACAGGAAACAAAACAATAAGTCATATGCGGCTAAACGTCGCATGTTTAACCCAAGTGCCTGGACAAGTGGATTCCAGGGCGCCATGGATAAAGCAGCTGAACTTGCACATGACGGCTGGATCGTAGAAACGGACCAAGGCGCGTTAGATCCTAAACAAGCGGAAGAGCTCTCTAAAGAAGCAAAACGCAGAGGCTATGACACCCAAGTTATTCCCATCGTGAAGGACGGCGATGACATCGTTGCTCAATTTGTCGCAGTAAAACAAAAAGCAGCGGCGCCTGCAGCAGCTCAGCCAGTTTCGAAGCAAGCTTCGCCGCCAGTAAACCTGAACACAGCCATAGCGCCTGAAGAAGTCGAAGCTAACTTCATAAAAGAATTCTACGCGAAGGGCAGACAGCCTGATGGCACCCAAGCAGATAACGGCTTCATCATGGCGCCGAACAGAACAACCTGTCTGATCAGACGAGACGCTTCGCCACAGACTAAATCGCCTCTAGTTGATTCGTCAATTGACACGTTGAAGACGCCATGGGGCGGAATAGACGCTGAAGCCATATCCGCGTTAGGCCTGGCTAAGAACACAAAGAAACAAGTAATCTTCGGTCCTGCAGGCGGCGAAGTAAAAGCCAACATAGACGTCCTCTTAAAAGGCGTTAGATCTCTCGGCGGGTCAACAAGCACTTCACCAGGCAGACCCATTAAGATAGCTGCTGCATCAAAAGACGGCGTTATTTTCCTGGGNNCCAGAAGATATCGCGTATAACGACGCGTTAAGCAACTACCGAAGCAACATAGGAAGCTAAAGAAATGTCATACCAACAGAACAGACGAAAAAAGCCTAAACTATGCGGCGCCAAAAAACCTTTCCAGAAAAAAGCCGTTTATGGACCGGACAGGTTCCCTGAAGACGCCAAAACGATTGAGCAGAAACGAAGAGAAATGGAAAAGAAAATTATTGAGACGTTTCAGCTTAGACCCGCTGGTCCTTGGAGCAGAGACGTTTTGAATAGTGAAGGGCTTGGCAAATTATTAAATGCCCAGCATATGGTGGAAGTTAAGAAGATTCTTTTGAAGATCAAGCCGAAGAACAAAGGGGACATAGAGAAGGCTCTTAAACTGGCTGAGAATACGCCACAGCAACGTTTCATAATTCTTAACGAGGCATCCATGCAGGGGCCGTTGACGTCTGAAGCCTTTCAGGAATACATGAGTCTCTTCAAACAGATTCTTCCGAACCATTGGAAACAAATCTACGGCAAAAAAACACCGACCCAGATCACCATTGCTTGCATAAAGCAAATGCCTGAACTGGAAATACAGAGGGCTAAAAAGAAATGAGTTACAAACAGCAGCGAAAACGAAAAACGCCGCAGCATCAACTATTTCTGCCGGGCAAACCAGTGGATAAAAGCAAGCATAACTGCCGCTACTGCAACAACATGCAGAGCTTAGATAATGGTGAGGGCGGAATGGGCTGCGCTCTTCCTCCAGAGCAAAGGGACCATCCAAAAGATGATTCTTCTTATGGAAGAAAATGTTTTGCACCTCCTGAGGGACTACTATGAGTTACAAGAAAGGTTCAGAAAAGCCTTATCGGAATAAGCAAACTTTGCTGCCGCCTCTTAAGCGCAGAAACTCAGCGGTAAAGAATGCAATTGCAAAAGCAAAAGCTAAAATTCCACCCCCGCCGCAACCAGTAGTTCAACCTCGCAACCCATCTACAACAGATATCGGCGTTTTGCACCGTGACGGCGATGGTTACTATGCAAGGTTCAGAAGCAAAAGCAACCCCAGCGCCAAACCCTACGTAACAAGGATCTGGGAGATCAGAACAGGCCGATTTGTACCTGGCGACGTCTCCTGCAACTGCCCCGGTTATATCTACAACAAGCATTGCCACCATGAAGACGATATTAAGAAACTGGTTCAAGACTGGTCACAGCAACCACATCCTCGCCAACTTTCGTCTTAAACAATCGGCCATATGCTTTTTTCCCAAGCAACCGTCTCCAATTGTAATGTTTTAATAATTAAACTTGAAACATTTCAGGTTATGAGGTCAGCTTCTTCAACTAACCATGTGAGGACGAAGGGGAAAATATGGAAAAAAATGAGCCTAAAGCAAGTCTTAACGGTAATTTCTGTTTTTGGCCCCGCAGTTCTGGTCTCAGTAGAATTGTTTGATCCTGCCAGCATCGTCGCAGCCACAGCGGCAGGTGCAGCGGTTGGCTTAGCAGTATTATGGGCAGCCTTCTACTCAGGCATCTTGCTAATCGGCATACAAGAGATTAGCGCTAGACTAGGCGTTGTCACTGGAAAAACTTTAGCGGAAAACATACATCAAAGGTTTGGACCACGCTATTCACGTCCACTCTTCATAGTTTCGATGTTTTTGAACCTCGCAACACTAACTGCTGAAATAATAGGTCTAAGCCTCGCATTCTCCTTCCTGTTCAAAATAGCCTACCCCTTAGCAGTATCCATATCGATCCTGCTAAACATTATTCTAGTTTACTTTACCGCCTACGACAAATTAGAGAAAATCTTGATAATTCTAGTCACTGCAATCTTCTTATCCTACGTTTATTTTCTCTTCTCGCTCCACGCAAACTTTGGCGCGATAGCTTACAATTCCTTGGTTCCTTCCTTGAAGCCTAACTCTTTCTACTGGGCCGAGGCGATAATAGGGGCCTCGATTACGCCTACCTACGTTATCCTCCACAGCGGACTAGTTTACGAAAAAGGATGGGCTCATCACCACGAGAAAGGCGTGGAAGACCTAATCAAGGAAGACGAATGCGAGACAAAAGCAGAACAAATCAAGGAACGCAAATGCGTGAGAAATGAAAGAGTCGATTCCTTTGTCAGTATCCTTATGGGCACAATCCTCACTATCATCATAATAGCCAGCGCTGCACTACTTATCGGGGGCAAATCGGTAACCAGTTTCGCGGATATTGCAGCCCCTTTCAGCATTAAATTTGGCATAGTGGGAGTGGACGTCTTCGCAGTCGCCTTTGCCTTCGCTGGAATATTAGC
>PLSP01000154.1 GCA_003165195.1 Candidatus Bathyarchaeota archaeon
AATGGGCGGCGGAATGCCCTACTAAGGGCCCAATCTTTTCTTCTTTTTTAATTTTTTAGCTTTGAGATTATTTTAAATGAAAAAGCACCTGTTTCTTGTAGTAAGTGCGTAGTTTGCTTTCTGTGTTAATGATAATATTTGATGCCAATTGGGTCAGTCTATTAGATGGGAGATTAAATCGTACAAAAAAATCTCAGCCCTATGGCGTTAGTTTCGCTTCTGCAATAAAAACCTCCGCAAAATGCTGGAGCTTGGTTTAGGCAAACTTTTATTCCCAACAAAGAGACATTATTGTGTATCTTGGAGACAACTTATGAAGCATGTGAAGATATCCGCATTCGATTGTCCAGACGCCTGGTTCAAAGCTCTAAAAGCTATCTGGACTGAAGGCGACGTTTTCCAAGTTGGCTACGGCTCAGAAGAGACAGAAACAAAAAAACTTAACTTAACTTTAGAAATTAATCACCCCGAAAACCGTCCGCTCGTCAGCGACAAAGCTCCCTGCGACATGAAGTACGTCCAATGGTACGCCCTGACCTATCTTTGGTGTGGGGAAGGTAAGCAGGATGAAACTTACACCTACGGCAGCAGACTTCGCGAACCCGTTGACCAAGTCGAGCAAGCCATTAAAAACTATGTTAAGGAACAGCGAGATCGACAGGTAACTATGGTCGTGAGACTGCCCGACGACATTTACAAAGTAAACCCGAATACAGGAGAAAGACATGAACCGCCATGCCTTAGCCTTATAGACACGGAAATCCTCGATGGTCAAATTCACTTGACCTGCTATTTCCGTAGTTGGGACGCCTATGCTGGGTTGCCCGCTAACATAGCTGGACTTCAGCTTTTCAATGAGGCTTTCGTAGCTGAAATAAACGAACGCGGAAACCTTTCTCTGAAAACTGGCAAGTTAATTTTTCACTCAAAAAACTGTCATATCTACAAGCGTCAATTCAACCTTGTCTGTGAACTTGTGGAACCCAAGGATTCCAAGAACACTCGATTAGCTAAAACTTTGAGCGAACAAAAAGAAGGGTAATCGGCGACCCTTTTGAGTGATCGACTGATCCGCGTGGGCAAGTGGGAAGAGTTCAAGCGTTTAGTCTTGGAGCTAAAACCTGACTCGATAGTTTACAACATTGAGCAAACCGGCATCTCCAAAACCCACGATTTCACAAGCCTTCGCCTAATAATCCCGTCCAATAAATACTACGTCTACGTTGACTTCCCAAGAGTTAACTCGCTTAGAGAAACAGTATACCGATTCGTGTGGATGCGACCGGCACTCGCTGCCTAGAAGATTTGGATATTAAGGCTTTACTCAAAGTCGTTTTCGGAAACCTGCCTGTTTACTCTTATTGGATAACCTAGCAGCTATTTCTTGACCGGGTAGCCCAGGCTTGTCCAAGCATCCATGCCGCCCAAGACATTGAGAGATTCTTTGACGCCTGCCCTCTCTAGTAAGCTTACAGCGATGCTGGCGCGGTTGCCAACAGAGCAGGTGACGGCTAGTGGCTTATCTTTTGGGAGCGAAGCCAGCCTGTCAGGCAAATCGGCGAAGAAAACGCATATCGCCCCTTCTACAATGCCTTCGTCCTTCCATTCGCTTGGCTCACGTACATCTAAAAGTACAACCTCGCCGCTTCCCAACTTGTTTTTTAGTTCAGCTGCCGAGATAACGCCTGAAGTTGTTATCGGTTTACCAGCTTGCTGCCACTCCGCCATGCCCCCGCATAAGTAACCACACATATTATCAAAGCCCAACCTACGCAGCCGAGAAGATACAAGGTCCATGTCGCTGGGGCGTTCATGGATAAAAACGAAGTATTGTTTTACGTCAAAGAGCCAACCAGGGTAAGCGCTTGTTCCGCCAAGCCACATACTTAGCGAGTCTGGAATATGCGACCCTGCAAAAGCATAATTCATCCGTGTGTCCATTACAATGACAAGCGGTTCTTGCATTTCCTCCTCAAATTCCTCAAGCGGCAAAGCCTTAGGGTCAGTCAATTCGCTGAGCAGCGGAGGTCCGTTTAGGTTGTACTCTTCCATCTTTAGAAAGTAACGAGGTACAACCAATTGTTCACTGCATGATTTTATGACAAAGTCCTCAGAGCTTAATTGAAGGTAAGAATTATTTTTTTTCTCATACCCAATTGTTGTAGGTTCTTGCCCTCCAATGTTGCGCCCGCAAACGCTACCGGCACCGTGTGCTGGGTAAACAACAACATGGTCACCGAGCGGTAGCAACTTCTCGTAAAGGCTGGTGTAGAGCCTTCGTGCTTGGATTGGCTGTTCTGTTTTGCCATAAAGGTCGGTTCTTCCAACGGAGCCTGCGAAAAGTGTGTCGCCACTGAAAACCATCAAGGCATCACTGCTCAGGGTTTCATAAACTGCGTAGCAAAGAGATTCGTTGGTATGCCCATATGTTTCCATGGTTTTGATTTTCAGGCTGCCAACGTTTAATGTATCCCCGTTGGATAGGCTGTGCTCCCCATACTTGAAGGGCAACCCTTTGCTATGCCCGATTTCAGCTTCTACCTTGTTATGGAGTTCAAGCGACCCTGCGACATAATCTTCGTTTCTGTGCGTCTCCAAAATATACTTTATTTTTGTGCATTCCCTCTCTGCCAACTCTATGTAGACGTCGCAGTCACGGCGGGGGTCAATGACGACGGCTTCACCCTCGTCTGAGAGTAAATAGCTGTTGTGGGCTAAACCCTCAGATTTTATTGTTTGCAGCTTCACGTCACTCAACCCTTCCCAACTCAAAAGTCGGGGCCGAAAAACCGGTCGCTGATTTGGCTTCATCTTTACTATGGCTATTTGGGTTCAACAAAAGTAACTCTCTCAAACAGTAATGGAAAAGTTAAGCGATTTATTTCTTTCTAAAACAACATTTTATAGTTTCTTAGCTCTAGTATTGGGTCGGGAAAAATATGGGTTACACTACAACCTGGAAAGTTCTGGAAGACTTTATGCTTGAACTCAAGAAGAGAGGTGTTGACATCCCACCTGAAGTCATAAACGACCTGAGAAGCGCCAAGCTAATGATTAAAATCTGTGAATCTCCAGGCGGCAAAGGCGACACTGCGCTAAAAATTGACGAGTACCTTGGAAACGTTGAAAGCTATCTTATAGCTGATGCCTCACGCATCCTGCGCGGAGAAGACGTTGACCAATGGATTAAGCGTATAGATGAAGCCAGCGCTGAAGCCAGCTGCGAAGAGACGTTAGAACAAGATAAGTTTATAACTGGAGTGCCTCGAGACCAAAAATGGGTTAGAGTTGAACCAGATAGTAGTCTCACCGAGGAGAAAATAACCCAAATCGCAAAGGACTGCAACTTGTCGTTCAACAAACAGAAAGATGGGCGGCTAGTTGTCTATGGTCAAAAGGAAGACCTTAAGGAATTTCTCAAGAAAATGACCGCAGAGGCGACGAAAAAACAATAAGTTGCCTGTTTTTGCCTAATTAATGACTTTACCCATTCTCAGTTTTCGATATGTTTTTTATGTTAAGTCGCTAGTGCTGTATTGGGACCGTTTTGGTAAAACCTCAAGGATTTCAAAAACTCACATTAACTGATGAAGCGCTGGAAAAATGGCTTAAGACGCTTCAGATTGGTGCGCCAAAAGCTGAGTCCGTACCGCTTCAGGAGGCGTTAGGCCGCGTTTTAGCGGAGGACCTTGTTGCCATAGAGAGCTTGCCACGGTTTGACCGCTCAGCTATGGATGGATATGCTGTGAAAGCCGCTGATACTGCTGGCACATCGCAGTCTAAACCAGCTAAGCTTGATGTAACTGAAAGCCAGGAAATATTCAGCAAACAAGCGAGGCAGATTTGGACTGGTAACCCAATTCCTAGAGGTGCCGATGCCGTAGTCATAATAGAAAACACTGAAAAAAAGGAAAGCAAACTGCTGGTTTATTGCCCTGTAACACCTGCGCTTAA
>PLSP01000141.1:0-4743 GCA_003165195.1 Candidatus Bathyarchaeota archaeon
TCTATGTTGTTTTTTTAGAGTTTCCCGAAATTAGGTTGCGATTTTAGTTTTGGAGTGGAGCTGCGACTTTCAAGGGTTTGGTCATAGCCATTTCGTTTTGGTTTCTTTGATTTGCTTGATGTGTTTGTCGTCTGTTATGACGTATTCGCAGCCCTCTTTTATGGCTGTTGCTGCAATGATGGCATCGGCGGTTGGCAGCTCTGCGTATCTGCATCGAAGTCTGGCAGCTTCGATGGCGATGGCTAAGTCAAGGTTTGCCATATTTAGGTCGAGTCTGAGGATGGCGTTTGTTCGTAGGTCTGCTACTTCCTTGCCCAAGTCTTCTAGTTGAAGTTTGTAGAATTCATGTATAACTATTGACGGAACAAAGCCGTCGCTGTTTTCAGTCTGAAGAGTTTGGAGAGTTATTTTTGCCCATTTTTTAAACTGCTCATCTTTACTTTCAAGGCTACAGATAAAAAAGCGTGTATCTAATACTGCTTTCATTAGTATCTGTCTTCAGAACGCAATTTATCCAACTTTTCTAATGTTTTCTTAAAATCTTTCTTTCCAGCATCTATGCCAATCAGGTCTTCAAATCGCGGGACAACCTGTAGGAAAATGCCTGAGTCTGAGTCTTGAACTATGATTTTCATTCCCTGTTCTATTCCGTATTTGCGTCTCAATGCTATGGGAACTGTAATTTGCCCTTTACGAGTTACGAGTACTTCTTGCATAGTTCAACTTCAAATCCTTCAGTTGAACATTAACTCAAAAGTACAACTTAAGTTTTCTGGTTGGAAATGTTATGGACTGCGAGCCAGCGCTTAAGCAAAGCCACAAACGAAGTTTAGAATACTTGATAGCGGAAGTAGCCAATTTTCCAAAGGGATTCCAAAAAAAGGCACGGAATGAAAACAGAAACAATCTTGTTGTTCCTTCCAAAATTTACGATCCCAGCGGACAAGCCACTGACAAAAAGAACCTCTAAAAAGAGCGAAATTGCTGCTCTAGAGCGAGGGAGTTGGCGATATCACCAGCGTGTTGGAGTTCCAAATCCCACCCCCCCGCACCACTATAAGTAAACTAGCCTTGGGTGGAGAAAGGATGCATTGTTCGCCTTTTTGGTGACTTGAAGTGTTTTGTTATTTCCTTTTCTTGAAGATTTTGGCTCCCTGAAATTCGGTGACGTTTTTAAAGCCAGCTTCTATTAAACTGTAGCCTTCTTGAGGTCTTTCCCTCAGGACTGAAGTGATTAATTTTTTTTGCGAGTAGTTCTAACACGGTTATGGGCAGAATCATTGAGAAACATAGTCTTTTGCGACCCAGTAGATGGGTGCATTGTAGCTTCATCAAGTCTGGTTACAAGATTCCAACAAGCAGCTTACGACATTTTTTCCGTTTTCGAAGCCTTCTTCTTTCTCCTCGATGACGAATGGCTCTGGTTAACCAACAAACGATGAAAACCATCCAATATCAGAAAATCTAGGCAGGTTCAATCCATGATATATCATGTCCACCTTCCAAGTAATCGTGTCTCCAAACGATTTCTGCAAGCGGAAAAACCCAAGTAAATTGTCCTTCCGCATCCGCATGATGTATCAGTTGAATTGCGTTTTCATCGATGCGTACAATGGGCATTATGCGCCAACCCTGACCGTTACCAAGAGCTAGTGAAATCAAGCAAGGTTTTTGCTCTTCTAAGATGGATTTGATGCGGTTCACTTTGTCTATTCCCTTGGTGAAAATTTCCACTTTAATCTTTATTGTAGGATATACACTTCTAATCTTCGTTGAAACAGATTCAAAACCATTACCTTCTCCAAGGTCAAAACCCTCTTGGAAGATCTCAAGATTCACTCCTTGAATCTTCAAATATCGAATTAGCCACTCATAGCCCGCTGGAATACACCCAGATTCGTGACGTTGAGACACTACAGTTTTATTCCAGTCTAATAATTCTGCCATTTGTAAACAGAATTGAAGAGAACGCAATAGCAATTTAAGACTTCTTACTTGCTTTTTTGAATTAGAGTGAGTTTTCCGCTCGTTTTTTTACAATTGTTTTCCGTATGGCTCAATAGCGATGACATAGTCAGTGGAAAAATCAAAAGGTATGATTAAAAAAAGATGAATGAGTTGTTCTGCTTAAGTTGCTTTGCCGTTTTTGCAGAAGTAGTTCATCGGTTTGCCGTTCATGAAATTGCAGTCTTTGAACACTTGGCAAGTCGCACACATACATATCGCAGTCTAATCAAGGTCTATGCATACTGCAGTACCACTTGAACAGTAGGGTCCAGGCATGTCTTCCATTTTAGGCATCAATATCTCAATATGTTCTTTAGTCATGTCCTTCATCATTTCATGAGTCATCTTCTTTATCATCGCCATCTGAGCCATAATCTTCAGCTTCCCCATACACTTTTAGCTTGAACTGGACCCAATACGCATTTACACTTCATCATAACATCGGGAGTAAAAGGAATTTTATGAGTTTCACAAATTTAGAATTAGTGGTTGGAAGATAGATCGACAACCATTTGACAACTCAACTTAACAATGCACCCCTCATGATAGGAATATGGTGAGTGGCACTCTCAATCTTGATATACAAACTCGAACAAAGAGTAGTTAATGGAGTGAAATAAAGGAATATGCTACTCTCAAAGAATGGTTCAACGAATACATGTTGACAGTTGAAAATTAACTTCAAACACTTTTTACTAACGTATCAACAGAAAAAAGACTAAAGGTGTAAACCGAAACACATCTACGCACTGTAAGAACTTAGCTAGAAAATTAATAACAGTACAAACAATGAAGCTGAATAAGTCGATTACATCGTGAATTCCCTGATAGTTTGCTATTCTTTTCACCACAATAACACTCAGAAAGTAGCTGAAGCTATGTCAAAGGTTCTCGATGCAGAGATAAAGACTCCGCAACAAACTAACCCAGAAGAGCTTCAACAGTTTGACTTAGTAGGGTTCGGGTCTGGGATATTTGATGAAAAACACCACGAAAGTCTGCTTGAACTAGCTGATAAACTTCCACAAGTCACCGATAAGAAAGCATTCATTTTCTCAACAAGCTTCATCGGTGTCAATTCACATGTATTTGGGAAAGTATCAAGTAAATTTCACACAGCACTTAGGGAGAAACTACAATCCAAAGGCTACAGTGTTATAGATGAATTTAACTGCAAAGGCTTCAACACAAATCGTATCTATGGTCGATTCGGTGGAATCAACAAAGGTAGACCTAACAGAGAAGACCTCAAACACGCCGAAGAGTTTGCTACAAAACTAAAAGAATAAACCACAAAGACTCACGAAATGACTACTCTCAAAAAGGATTAACGCTCGTTAAAGAGATGCTGACTCGTCAAAAATAAAACTAAAAGAATGAAAATGGCGATTTAATGAAGATAAAAATCAAGATGTACTCAGACTATATCTGTCCTTTCTGCTATTTGGGTGAAGCAATAATTGAAAAACTCAAAAGCAGATTCGACATCGAAATGGAACACATTGGCATAGAAATCCACCCTGAAACTCCCGATGAAGGAGTAGACCTGAGAGGAAAGATTTCTGGAACGGAAGAAATGTATGAGAATTTGAGGTGTAGAGGAAAAGAGTATGGTCTTAACTTCTGTGATATTAGACTCCTCTCGAATTCAAGAAAGGCATTGATAGTTGGTGAATACGCTAGAAAAGTCGGCAAGAACGCAGAATTCACCCATGAGGTATTCAAAGCCTACTTTGAAGGTTGCTTGGATATTGGAAAAGAAGCGGTTATTTTTGAACTTGCGCAGAAAGTTGGTTTGTCTAAGAAAGAAGTCGAAGACTGCTTGAATAATCCTTTGTATCAGAACAGTTTTGCAAATAACTGTGCAGAAGCCAGGAAACTCGATATTTGGAGTGTACCAACATTCATCATAAATGGAAAATATAGAATCGAAGGAGCACAATTAGAGGAAACATTTGTTGAGCTATTCGAGCAAGTGTCACGCAGTGAGTGAAGGACTAATCCACAACAGTGGATGTCTTCCAGCATCGGATTACTCGATTACTTTGAGCAAACAAATTTCTTCTCAATAGTTTTTTAAGGCGATATGCCAATAACTTTCCATTCGCTGTAGGCATTTACCTACGGTCGGGAGTTAACAAGTATGCATATCGGGGGATGCAAAATCATGAATAAGAAATTGCTGGTAGCCATTTTTGTAACGTGTTTTCTTTTTTCAGTTGTATGTCTTTCAAAAATATCCTATTGTCAAACATCAACACCAAACTCTACAATACTGCCGACCCCAACGAAAGCAGCAATACTTGGAAGTGCCACTGCATTATTACTTATTGGTGGAACCATCGCGGCTGTAGCAGTGGTTGTTGGAGTCACATTTGTATTTGTTTTTAAGAAGCGGGTGAATGAAACGCGCCTCAGTAGAATTTCATCCCGTGACTTCGAAGCGTGGGTGATTAAAAAATTCAATGGTAAACCAAGCGACCCATCTTCGGGAGTAAATGGGTTTACCGAAGGAGGCCAACCGCTTTTGATTAAACAATCCGCTCCTGTCAGCTTGGCCGAGGTTGAAGCTTTTGTCAAAGTGTTAGTAAAAGGAAGAGCACAAAAGGGAACAATTGTAGCATTCGATTTTGATAACGATGCCCTTGAGGGAAGAATAACAGCTATGGATAATGAAATTCAACTTGAGTTACTGCACATAAATGAACTAGTGAATAAGCGCTATGCTGATAGGAT
>PLSP01000141.1:4767-4992 GCA_003165195.1 Candidatus Bathyarchaeota archaeon
TAAGATCTGAAACCTAGGGTCTTTATATCTAACAGCAAAACCCAGGTCTCTGACCAATTAATGAAAATGTTAGATTTTCTTCATTACAACTATATAATGGGAGATAATGAAGAAACAACCGTGCCAATTCCTGACAATAAATTTGGATTGATGAAAGACTGCGATTGTGCAATAATAAATATCGCTGCCGCTGAACAGGAGAGAAGGTACAGCGGTCTTTACATC
>PLSP01000090.1 GCA_003165195.1 Candidatus Bathyarchaeota archaeon
CATCCACATCCCAGATTTCTCTACGCTATTCAGGGAACCAGAGGACAAATTTGCTTTGATGATTGCTCTTTTTGCAGCTCCGTTAATCGCATGTACCGTAGACTCTATAATAACTGCGGTAAACCGCTATTCATTTTCAAAACCAAAACTTCCAAGAAAAGTAATACCCATATCAATTGTGGCAGTTTTAATATTATCCATAGTGATATCTGCAGGCCCCATGTTTTTGAATAACGTAGCAGAAACTCAAAACCCTCAAATTCCATTTTCTTCCTATGTTAATGTTCCATCATACTGGAATCAAGTTGGCACCTTCTTTTCTAAAGACAATTCCGACTACAAAATTCTCGTCGCACCAGACGATCCATATCCCTACCAAGCATATACTTGGGGGTATTGGGGATGGGATTCTGTCCCTACCCGTTTCATTCAAAAACCTGTTCTTTACAATACATATGATTATCCAGCAAATGCTAATAATGATGCATTAAACCTGACCTACCAAGCCCTTGAAAAGGACGATTTTGTAGCATTCAATAATTTGCTTTCTTGCCAAAATGTTAAGTATATCCTATTGAGGCATGACCTTGTCTGGAACTTCTCAACACCCCCAGCAATTGACCCAGCAATTGTTCAAAGCCAATTAGATAACGATAGCAGCCTTGAATATATTCGAAGCATAGGGCAACTTGACATTTATGAATATAAAAACTGGGCGCCATCTCACTTCATAGCCTCAACCAGCGCCTTTGATAATAGCACTTCTTCATTGCTAACTCAGTTTTCGCCAGTTAACAACAATGCGGTGAAGCTAAGCTATACCAAACTTTCTCCAAGCGAATACAAAGTCCACATAAATGCTACGCAACCGTTTTATCTTTTCTTTTCAGAAGCTTTTGATTCAGACTGGAAAATTGCTGGAGCTAACTCTGAATGGTATTCTATACCGTTTAGTGGAGACTTGTCAGAGAACCACACAGTTGCATTCGGATTTGGAAACTCTTGGTACATTAATAAAACAGGGAGTTACGACATCACCGTTTTCTATCAGCCAGAATCATATCAGTATTATGCAATAATTGGTTCAGGTGTAAGTTTGGGTTTACTGATAACGTATGAAATTATTCAATTCGCTCGTAAAAGAAAAAACGTCAATCAGTAAAAAAAGATATTCTAATTGAATTCAACCTAAGTAGTTCCAAACAAAAAATAAACAATGAAAATTGGCTAAAGAAATTAAATAATCAAACTATTAAAAGATAAAAAATGGCGCAGTAAGATAATAGATCAAGTTATTTTTCTCCACAAGCGTAAATCAAGCAGCAAAGTAAGGACTGTAGTTTGACTGCTAATTCAAGTCGACATAACTTGCTAATTAGCCCACCGTGAAACAAGCCCACATCAACATAATGAAAACCAGTCATTAACTTGCTGACTTGAAAGCGAGTGAAAGAATATTCAAAACCGTTTTTCATTAGGCTACTTTTGAAAACTTGTCTATGGATAAATTCAAAAATCCATTCTAAGTGTGGAATTTTTGGAATGTTTCCTTGAAATTGCCCAATGGTCAACATTGGAATTGAAATCCTTGGAACAGTGATGAATGTGCGTCCGCCATGTGTGAGTAGTCGATGTATTTCGCTCACGGCCTTTTCGGTTTCCTCGAAATGTTCTATGGCACCGTCAGAGAATATGAAATCAAAAGTGCCGTCTTTGAAGGGCATAGCTCTCAAATCGGCGCACACAAAATTTCCTTCAGCCTTGTTTTCTTTGAATAGCCTTTTGGCAATGCCTAGAGCACTAGGGGTAATATCCACACAAGTTACATCTAATTGTCTATGCGTTAATGCTGTGTCAAGTGATGTTCTAGCCGTTCCACAGCCTGCTTCCAAAAAACGGCTTGAAGACGGTTTTATATATCTTGAAATGTAGCCTCGATTAATTCTCATCGATTTATCATTAGAGTTATAGGATACAACTGAGGCTTGTTGATTCCAAACGCTTTCCCAAGTCTTTGCCGTTAACTCTATACTAGTCATACAGTATTCTTCAGGTCCGGGAATTAATTAAAATGTATGCGTCTCTGGCGCTCTTTACTCTGGCTTATAAAGTCCTCCTCGGATATACCTCAGAAAAGGATAAAAGAACAGTACGATTAAACAAAAAAGCTATTGAATTTTTGATTGTTTTCTCTGCATAAATGAATCTAGCTGTTTATTTTTTGCTTGGTCTCATTACTAGCCATGGAGATGTTGCACCACTAAAACGGCAGGTATTCTGCTAGGTTTTTTATAAAATATTGAGTGTTGCGTCGCAGGCTTTTATAAAAAATACGTGGAGCATTAACCAAGTGAATGAGTAAAATGGCAAGTAACCTGTGCGTCTCTTTTCATCACGCACAAATCTATTTACCCATAATTAGACTAACTTTGGTGATTTAAAATGACAAATTTACTGAAAAATCGTTGGGCGCTTAGTACAGTAGTAACAACCTTGATTATCCTTGTAGTTGCAGTGCTTCTCGCAGGCGTCGTCACATATTACGCAATCAACGTAACCAGCACAAGAGTCCAAGAAGAAAGCCTTTCAATTACAAAACTTCACATTTGGGTTCCAAACGACGGAAATGATCCTGAAGCGGCATTTTTGATAGTTAACACAGGCGGACGAGATATAGTTATTGATAAAATAACAGTTCGAGGACAAACTGCGAGCATCCCAGCAACCGATAGCGGCTTAAGAGATGTCGTTTACGCGACCACCAACAAAGCCGTCACTAATGACTTTAGCTACATATTGGCAGTATGCACAGGCGGCGATACTGTGTCAATAGATTCATCGCCAGCCGATGACGTCATGTTGAGTGTAGCCTCAAGCCCCATAACTTTGCAGTCAGGCTATAGCATGGTTGTTTACATTGCTCAACCAGACAGCATCTCATTAAACGACATAGGCTTAACCGTTGGAATAACA
>PLSP01000135.1 GCA_003165195.1 Candidatus Bathyarchaeota archaeon
TTCTCAACGAGTTCTTTTACTTTAAGGACGGAGAATTGTACTGCGTGGCTACTGTCAGCAAAATGAAATCTCTTCTCCTCTAAGCAAGCATGCGCAACACCTTTAGATCCCTAAAATCATCATAGAACAAAAGTTTTTGATAAAACAAATTTTGGGTCTCGAGGCCGCAGCTACTTGAGAACAATAAATATAACTAAGAGCCTTCAAGGTTACACCCTTAAGAAACCTCTTGTTCTAACTATTCAAGAACCAAAGAACGAAAAAGAAAAGAAAATTTATGAGTACATCTTGCAGAGTTTTACAGGAAAATCTCCACACTTAGCCAAGTTTACTTTTGAAAATAAGTCCACTATTAAAATCGCTGAGCACTTACTATTACATAGAACAGCCAGTAAAGCTACGCTTCTCAACTATATCTACAATATTCATGACTTCACTGAATGGTTAGGAACGCCCCCTCACCAACTATTAACTCAGTGTCTTGACAGCGATGGTATTGCAAAGCCCACAGCTGTGGCAGACACAATAAAGTTGTTAGATAGTTTTTCCGATTTTCTTAGAGTTAAAAGGAAACTGGCACCTACAACTCTTTTCAACAGTATCAAGTATATCCAACTTTTCTTGAAATTGAACGGATTAAGACTAAGGCTGCCTTATTCATTGACAAGATGGAGTCTTTATGAAGACCGAGCGCCTACTCTGGAAGAACTGCAAAAAATGATAAGTGTTAGCGACCTGCGCGCGTAAGCATACGACCAAAAATTAAGCTGGATAAGATACAAACGTTAAAAGAAATAATGTGAGCATGGGGCTTAAACCCAGAGGAAATCCTAAATCGCAGTCTCTTGAATCAATCTAATTCTGTAACCGCTGAAATCACAAAAGAAGTGAGCAAGAAAGTTACCGACTTTAGCGCGAATGCCTGTTCCGAAAGCAGAAAGCGGACTTAAAACCACTTCACCATTTTAGGAACACCCATGGCGCTTGGACTGTACCTGTGGACCCTACTTTTGGACTATGTTCTTTGGGCTCTATTTACTGTTCGACGGGTTTTATAAAGTCTGAATGCGATGTTCTTGATTAATGAAGTCAGAGTTTGTGGTACGTTCTGCCCCGGATCACGGAGGGATTATAGAGTGGTAACGAATGTGGGTGCTGAAGTTCCAAGGGTTGAGGTGGAGGAAGTTAAGGAGGAGTGGCGTTTGCTTTGGCGGGGACGTATCGACGATAAGGTTCGGGCAGAAGGCGTGGCGGATCGGAGTTTCCCGTTGTTGGCTGTGGAGCGGGTCTCTGATTGCGGCCACGAGAGATTTTAAAGCGTTGAAGCGCGTGCTGCGTTCTTACCATGTCCAGAATGTTGAGCAGGTTGCTGGTCCACTTCCTTCAGAGGGTGGATGGGCAAAGTTTGCCAAAACTGTGTCAGTGAAAAAATAACCGCTGTTTTCGGAAGAACTTCCTGTCTTTGCGGGTTTTGTTTTTTGGTTTAGCTTTGTAGGTTGAGGTGTCGTTTTGTTCTTGAAAAATAAGACAACGGTGAATAAGAATCGTGGCCGTTTGGATATTGTGCGGGACGTGCTTTCTATCGCGTCGGTTACGGTCCGTAAGACAAGGATTATGTACGGGGCTAACTTGAGTTTTGTTCAATTGGAGAAGTATTTGAAACTTCTTCAGGGAAATGGTCTTTTGGAGCACGATGGTGATTCTGGTTATTTGGTTACTGAGAAGGGGATAAAGTTTCTTCAGCTTTATGACGACTGTATGGAGCGATCTACGCGTTTGAAGGAGGAAGTCGATAAGAACAGTAAGGATATGCTGCGGCTTGAGACCATGTGTTTCAGCAATAAGAGCGGCGATAAGCAAGTTGGAAATGGAAAAGACGATCTTAAGTAATGTTAGACGCGCGATAGGCGAGAAGAAATTAGGAGTTAAGCATGGCGCCGAAATTTTGAGGCGCATAATATTATAAACAATGTACTGAACACGCATTCTACCGACAGTTTATGCATCATTTCATGATACATTGCGTCTTTTGCAATATCGCTTATATTGTTTGCGATAGCTTGCACGTTTAAGTTGCAGATGAGACGGGATTTGAGGATGGCTTCAAAGAGTCTTCGGGCAAACGTGGTGTTGGCAATTCAATTCTGACCACATTAGACAGTTTAATTATTGAAAACTGTTTATAAGTTGTCTAATCACAACAATGTGTTATCAACGTGGAGAAAGGAGAAGACAAAGGTAAAGTCCAGTTAGGGTAATCTCTATTCATGTCCTCTTCTGTCAGGAAGGGATTTGATAGCTTGGGCTTTGACTACACGCTTTGCTTGAAGAATTTTTTCGCTTAGTTTTATGCTTTTGTCGAAGGGATTTTGATGGGTAAAAATCGTGATCGCCTAAGCATAATAGCGGACGTTTTGGAAGCTGCGAAAAGCAATGCAAGCAAAACCCGCATCATGCTTAAGGCGAACCTCAGTTTCAGCCTTCTAGAAAAATATCTCGATGTTACATTAGCCGCCGGGTTCATTCGCTTTGAAGGCTC
>PLSP01000061.1 GCA_003165195.1 Candidatus Bathyarchaeota archaeon
TAGCGCCCTTTGCACTCTTTGATTGCCAATGGACAAATGATGAATTGTAATCCGCTACTTTGTCAATTATACACGCTAAATAGCAAATTATGGCTTCAATAAACTCTTCTTGATAGCCTAATTCAATCATTTCTTGTTTGACTAATCTGACATTTTTAATGAACGTCCCAATACTGACTAATTGTCTATTGGTGAATAATTTGTACCATTTATTATAACCGTAAAGAGGAACCCTTATACCGAGACCTTCTTTGGGCGCAATATTTTCGAGCGGTAAACCAAAAGGAATATTTCTAAAAATTTTTTCGATAATTGTCTCTGCTTTCTTGTAACCCTTTATATCTTCATCGTTTGGTACTCTGAATTGTTTTCCATCATCGTTTTCATAAACTACCGCATATAGCTTAAGACCAATCTTATCTGACAATCCTTCTTTTCTTATGTCATCAACGGTCATTGCTATTGTACCAGGTTTTCCACAGCATGGACACCAAGCTCCACTTTTGCTCATTGTTCCTCTCGCAAATTTTCTTTCATCCCTTGTATTCAGTTCTCGAATTTCAGCAGTCGAAAAATTCTTTATGCTTATCAAGACACCGTTTTTTGCGTCATTGGGTGTAATTTCAAGCAGAACCCTTCTTGTTTTCTTCCGAACTAACCACATAGATTTCAGAAGTGGAACTTCGGCTCTACAATTCTTACATCTCACGGTTCTAGCCCAGAGATAGGCTGTTGGAGCTATACCGTCTGTGGAAGGGTAATATTCTTCCAACTCTTTTCTAGACTCATTGAGAACCCAATGGCTCCAAGCCCTTACGTGCCAACCAATCGGAGCTTTTGTCGAATCAACTAGGGCTAATTGACTGAAGTTACTTTTCCCCGCAGTAGTTGACTTATTTCTTCCTCCACTTTCTTGATAAGAATTGATAAAGTCAGGCATATTTTTCGTGAATTTGGGAAGATTAAATTCGGAATCAGCAAATCTTTGTGGGTAATCGAGAGTGCATTTCAGTATGAACCATGCGACTGGATTAATATCTGCGGCNNCCTCCTCCAGCGAATGGGTCCATAAATCTAGGAGGCGAAGGATAAAGAGACCTAATTTTTTCTTTAAAAAAAGACAAATCAGCAGCGGATTCATTCCCATACTGCAGTATTCCACCAGATGTGACCTCTTTTGCGATATCACATTTAATAGTTTTATTAGCGTGTACAATGGATCCTCCCAATTTGAGGAGCAATTCGTTGCGTTCGTTTGGATTCCCGGGATCAGGCAACAGGGAAGTTATTATCGCTGCTCTACAAGCTGCTAATGGACGCCTAGCTGGCCAAATGTGAATTGCCTTAATGTGACCTCTATGGCACATTTTTTCATGCACCGAATTGATTGACGCCTGTTTTAGGCAGAATGCTTTTTCGATTAAGCGGGGAGAATCGTCCATTGGTGGCCACCTGGTTGCACAGTATATCGGTTATTTGCGTAAAGAAGATTTTGGTAAACGATTTTCATTGTTCTGCAGCCGAAAAAATGGAGTCTTCTTCAATAATAACCCCGCCTTTGGGATTGGCCATAAGTTTTCTGAATGGGTCACGTACCCGAAGAAGTTGTGGATTTGACGAAGCGCACCTAAACACAACGTATAGCCAATATCTTTCACGATGGTTACACGCCATTACCCATTCATTTTCGCTAAGTTCAACATTACCTATATCAGCTCGTCCTTTGACTTCAATACAAAGCTCTGTTCCGTCATTACGCTTTGATAGTAGATCAAATCCTGGAAAATCGCTAAGTCCAGCTTGGCGGGCAAGCTCAGATTTTGAAACATCTCTAACATTTGCATTAATGGACTCTTCATATCCAAGAGCAACTCTCATAGCTATCATTTCTACTTCTCTATCATATCTTTTTGAATCCTCTGGATCACTTGAGGGAATAACTAACGCGTGTGCAACAAAGTATAATTTATACTCAAAGAGATTTGGTTCTTTTTGTAATATCGCCGTTTGTGTTTCTCGTCTATCAATCAGGGTTCTCTGTCTATCTCGAATTCGTGCCAGTTCTCCGGCAGCACCCATCTGGCGAGCTGCTACCTTATTGGATAATTGAGATCGTTGCCTCGCTAACTCAGCATCTTGATAGTCAAAACCTTTACGGAGAAGACTTATTTTTTCTGGAAGGGATTCAATGAGTTTCTTTTTATGCATTTCAACCAAACTATTGCCAAATTCATGTGCTTTTTCCTGAACTCCTTCTAAAGCCATCTGAACTGTTGCAACGAAACCTAAAGCTGATGGAGGGACTCCATTGCCTCCCCGAAGGAGCAACAGCTGCTCGACTGGATACTCAGAAATTTTCTTGGAATCTGCTTTAAATGCCACCAATCGCTCTTCAACAACCTCGTCTAAATTAGAGTTGTCATTTCGTTTTATTATGGAAATATCAGCCATATGAACAAAGTACGGATTAATTGTTTGAGGGTCAACGAAAACTGATCCTCTTAATGCTTCCTTTGAGAATCGTTTTAATACTAAGTCAAACATACGATCAAATACTGGTTCTCCTGGTCTAAGAAAGATCAATTTCTCGTTAGCTTTGGGTCGATAAAATGTGAAATGGTCTCTCATTTCTTCTGAGTAGAGACTAAGCATGGGAGAAATTTCATCCATGGCGCCAGACACTAGCGGTCTCATAGAGAAACTTCCTTCAACATCACCAACAAGGTCTATACCTAAGAGTGGCGCAGCTGTCTTGATAAAACGCATAACATATCCGGGAAGTAATCGCCTATACTCTTCAAGATTTACCTTTTCTTTCTCAACCGTAAGTTGTTTGGCAACATCCCCGCCTTCACCAAAAAGGACACGTTCTCTGGCCTCAATTGCTTCTACCTGTTCTTCGGTGAGATAACCTTCCAGCTTGTTGCTAACATTATCTTCACCTTTGAGAGCCACTTCTTCCATATACTCTCGAATATTTACACCTTCAAATAGACGCCCTACAACATCGAATACTTTGTCCCGACCGAGCTGTCTACGAATACTTTCTAATTTCCTTAGGAGCGTTGCCAAAACACGACCCTCTCGCGTGCCAGTCGATACGAGATTAATTATTATAACTGGATCATGTGTTTGACCATATCTATGGATTCTACCCATTCGCTGCTCTAACCGAGCGGGATTCCAAGGAATATCATAGTTAACCATCAACCAACAAAATTGAAGATTTATGCCCTCTCCAGCAGCATCAGTGGCTACCAAGTATTGAGCTCCACCCTCATCAGAAGGTTTCTTAAAAAAATCGATCTGTTCTTCACGCTCTTTATAATCCATACCGCCATGAATTTCAGCTACCTTACCAGCGAAACCCAATGCTTCCAATCTGTCGGTAAGAAAGTCCAACGTATCTTTATACTCTGTAAAGATGATAAACTTCTCTTTTCTATATCGATCATCACTTAGAAGCTCTCTTAGTTTCTCAAATTTTGACTCTTCACCTTTGTCATAAACTTTCATCGACAAATCAAAAAGAGATTTTACTTGCTCACGTTCTTTTTTGAGCTCAATCAAACTTGTGGAGACAACTGCAGCTATTATTTGGTCCTCAACAATTTGGTTCTCTTCCATTCCTGCTTGTGGAGTTTCTTCATCCCCTGTTTTCTCATCCCATATAATTTTTGTCGGAAATTTTCTCAAAAGACTCTCGGAAGATGCTCTGCCGCTTTCTAGCATTTTTATAAGTTCATCCAGTTTTTCAAGTCGTCTAGAAAATGACCTTGACAAGGCAAGGGTTGAACTAGCGAGACGTCTTTGAAAAATACTCATGGCAAATCTTGCTGCAGACCGATTTAGAATTTCTGCCTTGTTATAGAACTCGCGTATATATGCTGTAGTTTCAAGGTAAAGAGCCTCTTCACTGATATCTCCCTTTGATAATTCAAAACCTAATGTGTCTGAAATTCTGCCTGGATAAATCTTTGACCCATCAAATCGCACCATCTCTTCTTTAGTTCTGCGAATGAAATGCTGTCGCTTCATTTCAGGCGGATAGGAGTTGAAAGCATCTATGGTTGACAGAACCTCGGGCTCGAGGAGTCGCCAGAGGAAGTAGTAAGGTATGTCCTTTCCCATATGAGGAGTTGCCGTCAAGAGGAGTAGGTGATGTGTTGACCACGGCATCTTCCAATGGTTATCTTCGATCGATGCCCCTGCTATAGACTCTGCTACCTTATATCGATCTGTTTTCCGGATTCCTGAATCAGGCTCAATGTCCGCTGACAACTTGTGAGCTTCATCAAATACAACTAAATCATAAGGGACAACGGTTTCTTCTTTAATTCTTGACCAGACTCTATCGGTAGCCAAGGTATCTAGACTAATTATTGCTAAAGCACTTCCATTTCCGCCAAAAGGGTTCTCATCCTTGCAATCTGATCCAGAAATAATCTTAAAACGCAAATTGAATAAAGTCCTCATCTCTTTCTCCCAGTTCCCCACCAGACCTGCTGGAGGGACGATTAGCACTCGTTTGATAAGCCGTCTAGTAAGCATCTCGCGGATGTAGAGACCTGTCATAATGGTCTTTCCAGCGCCAGCATCATCTGCCAGCAGGAATCGTAGTCTCGGTTGATTTAACATACAACCGTACACAGCCATTCTTTGGTGTGGGAGGGGATCTATAAGAGAAACTTCGGTTGCGAAAGTTGGGTTGAAAAGATGACCGTAACTCAGCCGTATTCCTTCAACAACGGAATATAAAACTCGAGAATCCGCTGAAAAATCAACAAATGGAATAGGCTGAGTTACCATTTTGAAAGATCCCTTTTGCTAACCCTTAGAATAATTGAAGTGATCAGTCTTTAAATCCTTCGTAAGCTGAACTCTAAAAAAATAATGCTAAATTTGTAATAGTTTAAGCTAATTTGCATACCAATTCTTCAAGTTCCATTCCAGCCAAAAAAAACTGTTTTGATTCCATCGATAAACTAATAGGCTTATCAGAAGCCCAATGAGATAGCCTTTGAATTAAGTTCTCCTCATTTTTAGCTGGAGGATTTTGTGTAGTTATTTCCGAAGATTTAGCAATAGTATTATTGAACGTCAGTGAATTAGCCGTTGTTTTCTTCGTCTTCTCTGATTTGGAGTTCTTCAGGTAAATAAATGCTTTCGCTGATTTGGCGATATTGGCTTCGTTTTTTCGGGGTTTTTTCGCTAAAGTTGTAGGTACCTTCCGGCTGCCTGGAGTAATCTGCGTATCTTACGCCGCTTGG
>PLSP01000156.1 GCA_003165195.1 Candidatus Bathyarchaeota archaeon
GTTGAACGCATGATAAGCCAACTGCTGCGAGAAGGAACAATCTATGAGCCTAGAGAAGGGTGCCTAAAGAAAACTTAAAGCAAACGAAAAACAAGAAATAGCCTAAAAACCACTCAACGTTGAAGAGAAAAAGGGTCTTAGGAAATATACGTGGTCTTTTTATCTTCTTCTTTACGTGTCTCTTCGGCGTGCAAAGCGCGTTTTTCTTCAATCTGCTGAAGGCGAGTTACCATTGTTTCTGCTCGAGCGATTTCCTCATCTAAGCCTGAGAGGTCCAGTTCAAAGTTAAAGGTTGACTTCAAAACTTCCAATACGCTTTTCGCGGCTAAAGGATCAGGGAGGTAACCGCGTGTTTCACCAAGCAGACACAGAGCGCCGATTTTTTTGAATTTTGCCAAGCCCAGTATTAGCCCAGCGGTTCCCACGATGGGGCTGCCTGAAGTGCTAAGTGTGGCGCCTGCTTGTAGCGCTTTATCTATGATTTCCTGTGAGGTTGCTGCTATGAAAACTTTGGGTTTCTCTTTGGGTTCCATTCGGTAGCCGCCGATGGTTGCGATAGTTTTTACCTGATGACGCTCTGAAAAGGAGAGGATTTGGTCTGCGATTTCGTATTGTCCCTCGATTGTTTGGGATTGGCTGTCGCCTGTGAAAAGGAGTAAGTCGTTTCCATTTGGGTTTTTGTAGTAATAGAATGCTCCCCTAAGGAGACGAACGTTACCTTTTTTGTTAACTAACACAAAGTATGGGAAATGTGGCGAGTACAGATACGCAATTTTTTGGGCTTTTAGTTGTTTAATCATGTAGCGAAGGGCGATTTTGCCTACAAGCCCAAGTCCTGGGAGACCCTCGATGAGAACTGGATTGTTCGGTTGGATGTCCACATGTTCTTTAATGTAAGTTTCTTTCATGCACTTTCGCTCCTTTTCATTGCCATTCTGTACTTAAGATATTTATCATCTGGGGAAAACTTGGCTGGATGCGGAATCTTCACGGCACCGCCACAATAGGGGCAACTATCCTTGTGCAGTGTATAGCGTTCGCAGTTAACGCATTTGCGCATTTGCCAAACCAATTATTTTTCCCTTCTGAAAGTGCCTTGCCCGCCAGCTTTTGTAATGTTTGACACTACACTGTTAGCGGCTTTCTGAAGGACATCTTCCGCCCGCTTGTAGTTTTCAGCAGCCGCTTCAATGCTGTATTTGGGCGCTGCTATAACGTAGAAGGTTATGGTTGCATCTTTGGTTTTCTCTGACTTTGCCTTTTCAAAAGCTTCCTTGATTATTTTGACGCCGTTTGGTTTCATGCAGCGAATTTCCAAAACGCCTTTTACCTTGACTAGTTTGGGACGGATTCTTTCTTGTGCAACTACTACAAAGGCGCTTGCAAGATTTTCTGGAACACCAATTTCTGTTAGTGCTTCGGCGCCTTCTATGGCTGTTTTTTCGAAGCCTTCGTATAAGCCGTATTTTTCCTCAATTAATTTGCCAGCTTTCTCGTAGAGTTCCTCGTTGGTTAAACCTAACTTTTCTGCAACTCCACGTAGCAGTGCTTCAGCTTTTCTTTCTTTTTTCCATGAAAGAACCTTTTCGATTCGCTCTCGTTTTGTAACTCGCCTAAGTGACAAGTCAATGTGGCCTTTTTCAAGGTCAACTCGTAAAACTTTCAGAACCATCTTTTGTCCTTCACGCACAAAATCGCGGATGTTACGAATCCAAGAAGAAGAGATTTCTGAAACGTGAAGCAAACCACGTTTATCGAACTCATCAAGTTTGGCATAAGCGCCGTAATCAGTGACTGTTTCTATGGTGGCGATTACTAACTCGCCGGGTTCGGGCCACTCGGGCTTATGCTCAGACATTTTTAGTCAGCCCTTATTCCAGAACTGCTTGCACATCGCCGTTAATTTTTGCTCTTCCGCCGGTTGGTTCAGCCAGGGTTTCTCCGCATACGTTGCAGTTTATTTTGTTGACTGCGTTGCTGAAGATTTGCTGTTCGTTCCCGCATTTTGGGCATTTCACTCTTAGGAAGACGCTTTTTGGCTTCGGGATAAGTTTACTCCAATCAGACATAATCGTGTTTCTCCATAAAATTTATTGAATAACTAGTTTTCTAAGTCTAATTCCATCCTTGTGCCTCATGTAGTTACAGACTTTGCATTTAAGGCGCAAGGTTTGTTTTTTGGTTGTTTTAGCGAATTCATGTTGTAGTGGATATTTTTGTCCACCATAACCCTCTTTTTCTCGCGCGTGGTGGCGTTCGCCTTTAGCTAAGGCTCTGCGTTTCCCAGGCTTGTAGAGGGTTACACTATGAAGCTGATGAACTTTACATTTTGGACAGTAAGTTTTGACTTCTTTAGGAACGTTCACGTTAACTACCAGCTTTGCATAAGAGAAACATACGCATTCTTATACTTTTTCACTTGTTTGCTAAAAACCTGAGGCGCTACCCAAGTTGAACAGTGCCTGCCAAAATGCAAACGCCCATTTCTGCAGAGTTAACGTCAACAATAGATTAGTGGTCGCGAGGCATATTGTTTTTAAACTGAAGATATCTTTCTTTATTTACTATCTTTAGGTTTGAAAGCTTCCATGCAGGTTTTCACAAGAATAAAACAACATTCAGACACCATAGTCAAGTTTCTGCCGTTGCTTGCATTTGTTATCCCATTAGCCCTACTGTACGGGCTAAATCTGCCAGACCCATACCTGAAGGTCAGCACTCAAGACTCCTTCCAATTAATGTGGAAAGGCAGAACTTTCCAGTTATTCTTCATATGGCTGGTTGCGCTACAGTTTATCCTCAGCTGGGAAACTATTCAGCTAAAAATAAACAAGCATAGCAGTGCTGAGCTGGCCGCCTTTGCCATAGCTTTCTTGCTGCCTACGGTTTATGTGGTTTCAGAATACTATTTTGGATTAAACGCTGCCATCGCAAACTTTTCTTTTCAGTCAGGAGTTCCTTTTTGGTATTCAATGCCTCTTGCCGTTGAATACATTGCCTTTTCAGGGCTGTTCTTCGTGGTAATCTTTCTTTCTTTGGGTAAAAAGGGTCTAACTGGTTTTGCTTTACCTGGCTTGTTTGCAGCGTTAGTGGGAATCATTTACACTATAGATAACGTTTTCCCCGACGGACAGTTCACTCCTTTCCAACTTTTGGTTCCCACAACGGCCACTCTGGCTGCTAAAGTCTTGGGCTTGATGGGTTATGCTACTTCGATGTCATCGCAAAATGGGATGCCAGTCCTGCAGGCTACCGGACCTCTTGGAAACGCGACCTTCTCTATAGCGTGGCCGTGCGCAGGCATTGAAAGTCTACTTATTTTCACAGCGGTGTCTCTACTGTTACTCCAGCAGATGCACCTGTCATGGAAAGCGAAAGTCGGGTATTTTGTCTTTGGCGCAGCCATAACATACTTCATAAACATCATGAGGATAGTCAACATCTTCACTATTGGAGCACAGTACGGAGCAAACTCTTCCCAAGTGCAGATGTTCCACTTCTACTATGGCCCTCTCTACGCGATTGCATGGATTGTTTCTTATCCGCTGGTTATTTTGGTGAGCCAGATTTTTTGGCGAAAAATAAGAAATGAAAAAATCCCAGACTCTAAGAAACTTCAACGACCGCCGCTAAGCCCTGTTTAACTAGCATTTTCGCGTTGCCAGCTGGCAGGGAAGCTACGTCTTCAACTTTAAAAGGTCCATAAGACTTCATGTCGGCGCCGACGATGGCAGGAATGGTTTTGATGAATCTTAGGGTTGTCCTTTTTGCAGTAACTTGGGCAAGTTCAACGTGCGCGACAGATTCTACTTTAACCGGTTGTTCAACTTTAACGGTTTGACCATTTAGGAGCGTTTTGGCGAACTTTTGGTATTCCTCGCTGAAAGCCATAAAGCTCTCGCACATTTTGGTTTCTTCAGCCGTTAACAGTTCAGATGGCAGCTTTTGTTTTTGAGTGATTGCTTTTATGAGTTTTCTGTATCTTAACGATAGCAACTCTTCAAGCATACGCTGCACATTCTGAGTTTCATGATCAAGTAGACTTAATTTAACAGACTTTTTGTCAATCACCGGCGGGTCTTCTCTTATATGCCGCAAGTAATCACCTATTCGGGCGTAAAAATCAGGCGATAATCCTCCAAGTGAGGACGCCTGTATTTCTCGCTGCCATGCAGCATATAGTTCACTGTACATTAGTTCGCCACCTTGGCCCGCCCCTTGCATATAAGCAGAACTGCCGCTGCAACAGGCAACTCTTTTGTTTCATTCTTGTATGGACCCAACGTTTCCCCGCCCAACCTAAACTCAGGAATATCAGAGACCAACACTTTTACGGTCCCCTTTTTAAAAGCTACCGCTCTGGCAAACGGGTCAAAATCTTGCAGGTCCTTTGCTGAAAACTCCATTTTCATCAAGCCGGTTTTACCATGAAGTGTACCGTTCATGCGTATTAAACGATGGATATCGGTTGTAACAACTGTGTCAATTTTTGAAGATTCTAAATCTTTAACATGCTCGGCAAGTTTAAGCCAAGTTTGCCCGCTTACACCGCTAACGCTTTCCCATCTGCCTTCGGTTATGCAACGATTAATTAGGGCTTCCTTGTTCTTCAACAACGCAGGGTTCTTGAGCCCAGCTGCCTTTAGGTCTTCTTTGGAAGCGGTTAAAAGAAAGTTTTGCATACCCAACTTTAACCGCTTGTTCCACCCGAAATTGTGAAGGCTAAATTTTCTAGCGCTACTTTTGCCAGGTTTCTCTTTGACAGCCTTTTCCAGTACAGCTAAGCCTAAACCAGTAACGTAGTCAACAATCTCTTTTCTTGCCATAGCATCCAACGAATGCACAGCTTCTGACTCCACATGCACATGGTAACCACGGTGACCAGAAAAAAACACACGAAGCTCATCTAGTGAAAAACCAAAATCTTTCTCCAACATATCAAGGAGTTTAGCGGCTTCTTGCCGCGCAGTGTCTATACAGACGTCACATGGCCATGTTTTGGTTTCGAATTTTGTTCCTTCGCAGCAAGGACAGATTTCTGGGGTTATGCCTCTGCCGCCAAAACCGCATTTTGTGCATGTGAATTCGTCGTGGATTTTGTTGCATGGTGTCGTTAGGTGGTCGGCGTCAATGTCGAAGACAAGGTCGGCTCCTAACCAGCCTTTTTTGTCCATGTCAAAATCTGGGTTTTCATAATAAGCGATGGAATGATAAACATCAGAGGGGATGGTATCACTGAGAACTGAGCGTAGCTGCCGTATGGTTTCGAAGCGTCTATGCCTAACCATAAATCGTTCTTTAAACATGAGATAGCCGAATTCCCGTTGGCTAGGCAGTGGAGGCAAGGGAATAACTGTTTGGGGGTCTCGGTAATACTCGCAAAATTTCTGGTAAACGAAGTCCCTAGAAGCCTCCATCTCCTTTATGTTCCCCTTGATTGTAGTTGATGATAGGTGTGCTCCTAAACTTATCTGTATATCGACCCGTAACCAAAATTTTTGTCACGTGACAGCCGGTAAACTGTTAAAATCCCACTAGTGGTTGAAGATGAGGTAGAGGATGAGGCAAATAAAATATGTATTGCTGTATGCTCAGAGGAATTTGTGTTATCAATTGATAGTTTGTCCCAGCCGAAACAAGGACAAAAACCATAAAGATTAACCAAACCATAGTGACATCTAACTGCTTTCTTTGTTGTGGAATCAAAGCATAAATGAAAATGTATGGCAGATACCAGTTTTGAAAGTAAGGCAGCATGAAGCTTGGCAGAAGCAAGAAAAGTGCTGAGAGTGAAAGCAAACTGTTTTTCTTCAGCATGTAAATTGAGTAGGCCAGAGTTATGAAAAGTGTAAGAAAAACGGAAAGTGTCTGGGTGGTCCAATCAATTGTTGAGTTGGGAGAAAAAGCATTAATGCCGTTCAAAATAAGTCGCGGATTAGTCGCTATCAAGTAAGGAGCACTTAAGAAAGCAGTAAAAATACTAGTACCGCCGAAAAGAAAGCCAGCGAGTACGGCTTTATTTTTCAGTAAACCACCGAGTTTGTTTTTTTGGAAGAGCTTTATCAAACCAACTGCGATTAGCGGCAACAGAAAAATGCCAGTTTGGTACTTAAAAAAAGCTGATATCATAACTAGTAAGAAGAAATAATCGTAGCGTTCAGTCAAAAACATGAATATGGCGAAGAGAGAAAAGAGGAAGGCAACTGAATCAAACATGCCATCCGCGGCGTAAACAACCAAAGAAACATAAATAATGTAAACGCCCAAAAGCTTGAGAATCAAAGTCATATCCTTTTTTAAGTAAGTTTTAAAGAAAAAATACACGCAAACTGTCGCAGTGATAACAAAGAGGGCAATTTCAATTTGAAATATCAAGGTTGAGTTAAACCCGTTTTGTATTAATACCCCAAAAGGCAAGAAAAGCAAAATGCTTCCCAGCGGGTATAGGTGAGGCATCTCAGGCCAGGTGACAAACTTGTAGTTTGAATTGTCAAGGTTTGCAAGTTTACCCAGGGGTTGATTAAAGATTGAGAACCCATCCTTAAGAAAAAGACTAACTACGTAGGTGTGGCGGGCATTGTCTGTATACCAGTTTTCAAAAGTCGCAAGTGGATTTGGGTTGATAGCGAGAACGATAAACCATATAACCAGACCAAGCAAAAGTAGTGCCAAGATGCGTTGACTCCCTTTCTTTCCAAGGGTCGGCATGCCTAACTTGTTGTGCCATGGGGCTATCGAGCTAGAGAACACTGTTTTTAATATCAAAAGAAAGGAGGTTACTAAGCTTAGAACAAACACGATTTTTGAGGGCTCATTTAGCCAAGAATATTTGTAGTCAATTTCTTGCTGCTGCATAGTCGCGGTGAAATTAACCGTTCCCGAATTGGATGCCTCAGAGGTGAAGGCGGTTTCGTAATAGTTAGCGTCCGCCGTGAAAGTGTAGGTTATGTTTGATTCGGTTGAGTCGCTAAAGGTTGCGTTGCTGGTGGTTATGACACCATAGAGAGAAGTTGGATGGTCAACTGAGAAGTTCTTTTGGAAGACTGTCGTCGACTGTGCTGTAAGAGTGATGTTTTCTCCGCCGTGGAAAGACCCTAAGCCTTGCCTGAATGTTTCGTTTGGACTTAAAGTAAAAGTCTCGTTAACTATGACATAGGATCGGCTGCCAACTAGATTTGTTGGAGCGACGCTGATAATGCCTAAAACTACGCTCAGTACTATGGCAAAAAGAGCAAAGAAAAGAAAAATCTTAGCGGCGCCAAGGTTTCTCATAGAGCATAAGCGCCTTTAACTAAAAAATGAATAAGATACACTTATCGAAACCGAAGAAAAGACAGTTTTCTCTAACTTGCGGGTTATGAACGTATGATCGCCCTTAAAGTGTAAGTCATATAACTTCTGACTTCGATCCAGCTTAATTTGGATTTTCCGCTTTTCCGATTCACAAACAAGATAGGTGTTTCCTTCACGTTAAAATTTCTCAAATGAGCTTGTCTTATTGTTTCAATCTGTATTTCATAGGTGTGACTGTGAAGGTTACCTATGGTTGCTTTCAGAAACTTTGTAGAGTAGCAACGGAAACCGCTTGTGCAGTCGCGGGGTTTTAAGCCCAGTGAAAACTTGGCGACAAAATTGGCGCCTCGACTGATTATTTTTCTGGTAAAAGGCCAATTGGTTATGTGGCCTCCCTTAATGTATCTGCTGCCGATCACTATTCCACAATCACAGTTACGTATGGTTGATAAAAGCTGGGGAATAGCTTGCGGGTTATGGGAATAGTCAGCATCCATTGTAACAACATATTTCGGCGGCCGGTCCAATGATAGGAAAAACTTGAAGCCGTCTGTTATTGCTGTGCCTAAACCACTTTTCTTAGGCCTAACACAGAGCAAAATGTTCTTGTGGTTTAATTGTTTTTTTTTCACTATTTCTTCAGTAGCATCAGGGCTTGAATCGTCAATGACCAGAATTGAAATATCAAGGTTCAAACCTTCAATGTCATCAATCAATTTAGAAATATTCTCTGCCTCACGATAGGTGGGAAGAATTATCCCAATTTCGTTGCTGATGCCGCTAGGAACACCAATTAATTCATGATTCATATGACTCTAAACTACTTTACAGTTCTTGTCAATTAATAAATCTTAACTAATTACCCCGCTTACTTGTCTGCTTTACGTCAAGTCCCTGCTTTCGCAAGTAATATTTGAGGGGATGGTAGATATGGCGGCAAAGCTCGTCCCTGTTTTTGCATACTCCATGCGTTTGTAGAACTGAGCATTGCGGGGGTGTATAGCGTGTTGCGGACCCTCTTTCACCAGCAATGTGTTCAATTTGGTAGCGGGTTAACCTTTCGTTGTAATCGGAGAAGGTTTTAAAGAGATCGTTTACGTTTTCCGGAGACATTCCGATGTTGATTAGAAAAGAGGTCAAAGTAAACCTGCCGATGTGAGAAAGATGATGACTCGAAGATGCCGCTTCATAGAGCGCATTAATGCAGGGGGGAAAAGCAGCTTGAACAACAATCTTGGGAAACTCTTCTGCTTCACTATCCCCAATAACTTCCACCGCTATCTTTTTGACTTTTTCAGCTATTTCTGCAAGTTCAGGCGGATAGCTGGCAAGCTTTAAGTCCAGCCGTTTTTCAATTCTTCTGCGAATCTCTTCCTGCAGTAGCCTAATTACATCTTTTTTATTAAGGTAAACATCGCCGTGTGATAGGATGCTGTTAGTTAGTTTCCATTTTTTGTCATGCAGATGGGCTGCATTTCTGAGGTAATCGTTGAAGTTAACGGTGAACTCTAAGGGGGAATCCAGAGTTTCCTTAGAATTCATCTTGATTTTCCAATCGAAGTCTTCGGCGATTTTGAGGATTTTTTGTTTGGACTCATTAAAATTAATCAAGTCACTGGATGCTTGTTTTGCTTCTGCCAACGCATATCTTTTTTTTATAAATGAATTCTCGGTTGCTATAACTATCAACAAAGCAATCGGAAACGAGGTAATTTCATCGTCAAGAGTCTTTAGGCACTTAGGAACTCGAATTTCCGTTATCGCCTTATTAACTCGTTCCTCCGCGCGTTTTAGAATTTGGTCGCTGCCGATGCTTGCCAAATTATCAATTTGCAAATCTAGGGATTTGATGTACTCGGCGGTTTGTTTCAAAAAAGGGTACTTCGCCAAATCGCTCTTTGTGAAGGCCGTCGATTCCATCTGTAACTCAGTCACATTATTCTGTTTCGATTCTTGGTGCTAAGAAGAAGGTCAGCTTTCCCTCTTTTGTTTGTTGAAAGTCAATTTTCACTGGCATGTCAGTTGAGAATTCAAGCGTTGCGATGTCGGACGTCGCTGAGGCAGCTTTTATGATTTCGGATAGGTAACTTAGACTGAAAGTTGCTTTCGCGTTTTCTTTCACTTCCAAGTCAAGCAATGCATCACTGCCTTTAAGAAGGGTTATAGTTGCCCCCATTAAGTCACCTGAAGCGCTAAGCGTTAGTTTTTCAGGTTCAGCCTCGATTCGCACGTGGTCGCTTACCAATTGTGCGTCTTCGATTGCTTGGCTTAAGCCCTGTGTTGTAGTTTTAGCTTTAACATTAAAAGTAATTTTTGGAGTCGGCACTTCTTCTTCGCTGGCTTCGAGAGTTGGCATGGTAAAGTTCCTGCTGTATTTACCTGTTACTGCCACAAGCAAACGGCCTGTTTTATCATCCAGAGATAACTCTACTGCCTCATCTTTACCTGCACGTTTGAGAAGCTTTAGCAGTTCGCTGATGTTTAGGCAAACTTTAGCTGGCTCAGTGGAGACGTATTCTAGAAAGATGGATTTTGGCCATTCAAAGTCAATCATAGCAACACGGGAGGGATCCATCGCGCGAAGTTTTAAGCCGTCGCCATCAATTTTGAAAGTTGCCTCATCCACAAGTATTGAGATGGCGGTAGCCATGTCTCGCAGAAGTTTAGCGTCAGACACTTTAAGCTTAAACATGTTAGTTCCTTTCCTCGCTTAATTGCATATTACTGTAAAGTTATATAGCTTATGTTTGCGCTTTTGGCTAATAAATAAATTGTTTTATTCCAAGAAAATCATGCTCCTGCATGGTTTGGCATTATCCTTCTGAACAAACGATGATTTGGTAATCTTTCTGCAGGCGGAAAAGCGTGGTTTCCAAGGTAAAAAGGCAACGTTTCAATAACCGATTCTGCGTGTGAACTCGTACTGAAGCGTGTTTAATTATGAGTGAGCCTAAACAGGGTCAAATGATAAACTAAGGCAGGTACAAAGAATAAAAACAGCAAGAATGAAATGAAACTGGATTAACTGTATTCTCTGAATGTATAGTTACATTTAGTACAACGTAGGAACTGGGTTGAGGATTCATCTGCCCCACGCGTTTGAACTTGCCAGACATACGCTGTGTTATTACCACATCGAGGACATTCAATGTGGACAGTCGGCAACGTGCTTAGTTTCTGCTCTTCTTTCCCAATTACAGCGACGAGCTGTTGCGGAGAATGCTGGATAACCTTGGGAACGACTTTTGGCTCGCCTTCTCCAGCGTCCGGCTTCTTGTAGCCACATTTTGGGCAGGCAAGAACCAGCGAAGCCTCTTTGCCGCTCTTAGATTTCTTTGGTTCAAGACGAGATCCACATTTAGGGCAGAATTCCATATTTTGACACCCGTTTTTGATTCCCTTAGCGTTGAACCTTTTAAACCTTTTCTAAAAAACGCGAAATATCAGCTGGTGCCAGACGCAATCATGTGTGCGACTCGTAGAGGCTCAGGATAACAGCTACGGGTTGAAGTTAAGAGAACAATTTTTCGGGCGTCAACAAGTGAAATGCCGGCCACCTCCACATAGAGCGTCTTACCTCTGCATTTTACTTCATAGATTTCACCCGCTTCCTGAATCAGTCTCCAACGCTCTTCTGTTCTACAAAGGTTGCTTAGCGCCTTGTGAACAGCTTCTATGTCAGGTTTGTCAAGGGTTAAAGCAATGATGGGAAGCCGTGTTGCTATGTTGAGTTTTTGGATACCTACCACATTGAAACCTGCAAACGTTAACCCGTTTAACATGACTAAACGCAACTGTTTGCAATGAGGCGAATTGTTAATCATAGACGTTATCTGAGCCGTAGCGTCAAAACCGTCAATTGTAATGTTAGTATGCATTACGCCCTCAATTGAGTAGCCGCCTCTGAAAACAACTCCTACGACAGATGCTTTGCCTTCACTGTGAGGAACAAATTTGCCATCGTCCACACCCAGCACACGAATCTCAGATTTTACTGCTCGAAACTCTTTCGCCTGCAAAGGCATCCACAAAAAGATACAGGTCTTAAGCTTTTAAATTAAATCTCAAGCAACCTAAAACACAAAAATAAATAGAAAGAAAAAACTATGCTTTCAAAACATGTGTTAATTCTTCGCTGAAGGTGTTGTTTGCCGCACGAACTTTCTCAACAGCCCTTATCAGAGCATCTTCAGGTTTCGCGTTTCCATTCATCCTCACATAGATAATTGGGTTGGACACCAAGGGATGTGGGACATCGTAGCCTGCAAAGTCAACGGTTTTATCTTCTAAAAGCCTCTTTTGTAAGAGGTTGCAGAGGCCATGAGTACCGCCTTCGATTTCGATTTTAAGCTCGTTTCCTGATTTTTTTAGGACTTTAATTTTCATTGCCGTCTTTCCTCTCAACGTTAAATCGTTTCTTTGCCATAGTCTGGCGCCATCTTGCGTTTCTCGATGTTGCCGCATTTGGAGCAGTGAAGTTCATACCGTTGAGGTTCTAGCATATTGCCACATCGGGAGCAGAAAGCGTAGAGAATGCCCAGGTNNAGTGGTAGACGCGGTTTTTTGTGCTGATAACTTTAGCTCTGACTATGTCACCGGGTTTGCAAACATCAGTCATAGCGGTTACATATCGGTCTGAAACGTCAGAAATATGCAGGATACCGCCAAATTCTCCTGAAATTTGTTTTTTGTCGACGTTGAAGATTTTTACTAAGACATTGTCAGATTGTGCGTTGCCAATTTGTCCAATAATGACACTCGACATTTTGGGAACGGCCACGCCGTCAATAACTGGGTAAACGCTGACACGCCTATTTTGAAGGTCAACTAGTGACCGCCCGATGATTTCGCTATAGATAACGCCGTCTTTAACGTATGTTCCCGAGTCAGGAATGAACTCTTCGATAACACCTAAGCGTTCTCCAGGAACAACTAAACGACCGCTGCTTTTTTGTTCAGGTGAATTTAGACTCATGACAGTTCACTTTTTAATTTCTAAATAACCAAGCCACGATATTAAATGCATATGCTTAGTTTCCATTCGAATCAATAAACCTTTTGATAAGAAACATGCTTAAGGCCAGAGGGAAAAAGCTTCAAAAGTATTCAGCGCCCACTCGTTTAATAATATATAAATCAACCACAAAGTCGTAGCGTGCCTTGGTGTGGAAATCAAACATCTTCGGAATACTCATTGCCATTGCATAAACGGCTTGAACAGCGCCCCCGTTCGTGGCAACAAACCGTTCCAGAAATGGAGCGGGGGAAACCTGCAGAAACTCGCCGCTTGTCCGAAGCTTTGCAATCAGTTGTTTGTCGGTTTGGGGATGATTATGAAAAGAGTAAACTGCGTTGCCGAGAAGTAACGCTTTGACCAAAAAAGCTCTATCTGCCTCGCGGGTTTGCACGCCAAAAGGTGGATTCTGCACCACAGTATCAAACCTGCCAACAACGGCGGCGATATCGCCTAGAACCCATTGAGCCTTTCCCGATAAACCAGCGTTTAGTGTGTTTTGAACAGCCGTTCGGATGGCTAAGCGGTTAATGTCGACTCCAAGCACGTCGTTAGCGCCTAAATATGCCGCTCCTAAACCAAGCCTTCCTGTTCCGCACCCCAAATCCAGCACTCTTTTACCGACAATGTCGTTGTTTGTGTATGCAGCAAGGTAGAGCATGGTTGCGGCAACATTTGCCGGAGTGGTGTACTGTTCAAGGTAAGCTTGAGGGTTAGGCTGAGGTATAATGTTGGAGAGAAAACGCTCAAGGTCTAATTTTCGAACAATCCTTTTTTGAGCATGCTCTCCCATGAAGACTCGCCAACTGCTACCGTAAACTCGTTAACTGTAAGCATGGGCTTTGAAAACTTTTCCGGCGCCTCAAGCGAAACCCGCGGACAAGCCGTATTGACATACGCGTCAATGCTGGGAAACTCCAAAATAGCTTCAGGAGTTATTTCCGTAGCAGCCAACAGATAAGCCGCTCGGTTATGCTTCTCTGCCAAGGCTTTGACGCTGAGTGCTTGCTCGAGCCGTTTCTGCCCAAGCTTCAATCCGACAATGACCCCGAAGGCCTTGGCACTTTGCGCTTCTTGGATGCATGTCCAGCGTTGTTTGAGAGTTTTTTGGGCTTCGTCGTTGATGGAGAAAGCCCTGTTGTCGTATGGGTCTGCGATGAAAGTTGGTTTGCCAGTGCTCAACGTGATGCCTAAAGCGTGAAACATGCCGCCGCCCACAAAAAGAAAAGCCTCAACATCACTGGCGATGGAAGTGACATTGCTGTAATTGCACCCTATGACCTGCCCAGCGTAAGCCAACTGCCCTTTGTTACCGATGAGAACTATTTTTCCAGCCTCCGTCAAAATCTCGTTCACTTCGTTTAGCGTTTGCAGATGCTGCACTGATGTGGCTAAGCCGACCCGGCTGTATGGGCTAAGAAGCGCCACGGCCTGCCTGACAGCTTCATCGACGGTTACTTTTGCTCTTGCTTCCACATAAACCGTGGGAACTCTTGCAGACCTGACAAATTCGGCGTGCCCAACATGCACAATTAAATCAGCGCCCAAACTCTCCGTCTCGGAAACCGATATATCACAGGCGCCATAGCAAGGATCAGCTGAAATTATCGGAAGCGCACCGGCCTGGGCAACTATTTCCGCCAACCGTGGCCCCTCAGGTTTTAATCCTTCAGGCAACTGTAACAAAACCCGTTTAGCGCCGACTCTGGCTATTTCCCGTTTGATTGTTTCTTCTTCGAAATCGAACCCCTGCATGTTTGAAGCCGCCGCTAACAATTACTAAAATAATAGAGTAAAACAAAAAAGGTGAGAGCTAAAAACGCTCCATACTTAGAGGGGCCATTCCCAGTCTTGGGTTGGCTTCTTGAGTGGGTGCCCGCGGGCTAGTGCTGCTTGTTCTGCTAAGCGTTCAAGGATTATCTTTTGCTCTACGCTGGCAACGTGTTTTCTAGTTGCTATTACAGCATCGTTGTTTACTGAAATGCTGTCGATGCCTACCCTGACTAGGAACTCCGCAAAGTCTGGAAGGTTTGATGGCCCTTCGCCGCATATAGAGACTGTGCAGCCGTTTTCGTGTGCAGCTTTGATTAGGTGAGCGATGATGCGTTGTACGGCTGGGTCGCGCTCATCGAAGTAGCCCATTTGTCCTAGCCGCTCAGAGTCACGGTCAATCATCAGTACACCCTGTGTCATGTCGTTTGAGCCTATACTGAATCCGTCGACGAGTTTGCTGAATTCGTCTGCCATGATGCCTATTGATGGGGTCTCAGCCATGAACCAGATTTTGAAGTCTTTGTTGCGTTCCAAGCCCTCTTCTTTCATGAGGTCGAGGACTTTTCTGGCTTCCCAAAGTGTGCGGACCATTGGAAGCATAACGTAGACGTTTTTGAGTCCCCATTCAGTGCGGCATTTCATAATTGCTTGGCATTCAAGTCTGAAAGCTTTGTCATACCATTTGCTTATGTATCTGCTGCAGCCTCTCCAGCCCAGCATGGGGTTTTCTTCAACGATTTCGTATTTTTCCCCGCCTTTTAAACCTCGGTACTCGTTAGTTTTAAAATCACTTAAACGAACAACAACTGGTTTAGGCTGAATTACCCGTGCTACCGTGGCTATGCCTTCCGCGAGTTTATCAACGAATTCTTGGCTTTTGCCTTCTTCGACAAATGCCATGGGATGCTTGCCGATTGCGCTGGCTAGAATGAATTCAGTACGCATTAACCCGATTCCTTCAAACGGCAGATTCTTGTACTGTTCAATCATCTCGGGCGTTCCCAGATTCATGTAGATCTTTGTAGCTGTTACCGGCGCTGAATCTGCTTGCATAATGACAGCAGATCCATTCGACGCTGCTGGTTGAGTTGCTTGCGCTATTATGCCTTCGTAAATAACACCGTTTCTTGAGTCAACAGTGTATTCTTCGCCTGTTTTCATTACTTGGGTAGCTATTTCTGTTCCTACAACACATGGAATGTTGAGTTCTCGGCTTACAATTGCCGCGTGAGAGGTGATTCCGCCTTTGTCAGTAACTATGGCACTTGCCATTTTCATGAATGGAACAAAGTCAGGGTCAGTCATGCCGGTGACAAGAACATCGCCCTTAGTCATATCTCTATTTGCGTCATCAGGATTAAGAACCACTTTTGCTTTACCGAAGCCATAGCCTCTTTTTCCAGCGGGAATTCCTCTCACAATCACTTTTAATTGATCGTGTAAGTTACCTTGATCTTTAGAAGGCGTTTCCATTTGTTTAGTACTCCAAACTGTTTCCGGACGAGCTTGAACAATGAACATGTTTTGGGGAAACCCTAGGTCTTGGTCGATCGCCCATTCGATATCCATGGGTTTAGCATAATGCTTCTCAATTCTCTTCCCAAGTTCTGCAAGCGTCATGATTTCTTGGTCGCTCATACATACAACTTTCTGCTTTTCCTCGGGAATATCTAGGTGAACTGTTTTGCCTGTTTTTGGGTCACGAATATACTCAACGGTTTTTCGCGAGATTCTTCGGTCCCGAATTGACATAGTGTTTTTGTCAATTACAAAGTCGTCAGGGTTTACGACACCTGAAACCACGGTTTCTCCCAAGCCAAAGTTGCCTTCTATGACAATTTCATCCCTGTTTCCTGTTACTGGGTTAATTGTGAACATGACTCCAGCGCATCTGGAATTAACCATTTTTTGCACTCCAACGCTGATAAACACTTTTTCATGTGGGAACCCTTTCTCGGTTCGATAGAAGATAGCACGTGGCGTGAACAGGCTTGACCAGCATTTTATCACTTTATTTATCAAGTCATCTACGCCTTTCACGTTTAGGTAAGTTTCTTGTTGACCAGCAAATGATGCGTCAGGCAAATCTTCAGCTGTAGCGCTTGATCGTACAGCAACAAAGGTGTCCTTTAACTCAAGCCTCTCGTTCAATTCCTTGTATGCTGTCCTGATTGCAGTGTCTATTTCTTTCGGCATTGGAGTCTTTTCCATAAGCTCCCGTATCTTCTTAGAAGCCGTATCGTACTGTTTGGGATCATTTGGGTTTGTGACGGTTTCCTTTATAATCTTGTAAATTTGGGCAGAAATTTGTTTTTCTTCAATATATCTTTCGTAAGAATAAGCAGATACAGCGAAACCCGGCGGAACAGGAAACCTTGCATTAATCATTTCGCCTAGACTGGCGTTTTTGCCGCCGACAATTGGAACATCAGTGTTTCTTACGTCATCAAACCATAAAACCAGTTCTTTTGCTTTTTCGCTCAAGCGGTCTCCTTCTCCGGTTCAGCCGTTTCAGCTACGTCTGGCGCAGCTTCAATCTTTGAGATAACTATCCTGCAAGGTATCGGAAGTTTCGCGCTTCCTCTTTTTAGGGATTCTTTGGCGGTTTCAGCAGCCCCTGCTTTAACGCGGACAGTTATGATTGTTTGGCCTACCTCTACTTTGGCGGCAGTGCCGATTGGTGTTCCGAAAGAACGTCTCATTCCTTGTTGAAGTCGGTCAGCGTGAGCGCCAAAAATCATTTTGTTTTCTCGGAGGATAATGTGTGGATATGGATGAACAACCATGAGATAATCATTTACCAGTTTGTCCATTAAGATACGGTTGGTAGCTACACGTGCAGCTTCTAATGCGCTGTGGCGTATCTGAGCACGCTCTCCAGCTATTAGTCTGCCTTCGATTTCAAACGTACCTTTAGTGTCACCCATAGTAAATTTTACAATTTTTGGCGGCGGAAAACCTCTAACATACTCTTTGCGGGTGTACGCTCGATTCTTCACGTGCCGATAATTTTTTGCGTGCATGAAACGTCCCTTTTTAGCATACTCATTGTGCGATATTTAAACGATTTGCAGTCTTTATAATTAAGCTTTACGTGAATTTTCCGACTTACAATGTCTACTTTACCTTTTGTTTGGTAAAACGAGGGCGCTATTTCTTATATACTTAGTCAACTTTTAATTTCCAGATGACAACAAAACTGTTTATCTCAGGAAAAAACTGGAAGCTTTCCTTGGGAGAAATCATTTCTTATTTGGAAGCAAGAAACGCCAAATTTGATCTTGAATATTTCTCAAAAGAATTCTTCGCCATTAATACAGACCCAGGTTTTGGCTCAAACATTGAGGATTTGGGCGGAACAATAAAAATCGGCGAGGCAAAAGCAAAGTTTCCCACAGAAATTGTTAAGGAATCATTTCATGACAAAAACAAGCAAGCTCAAGCACAAATAACCCAATCCTTAGCCACAAGCAGCATTGTAGATGAAATGGCAAAATCCGAGGAAAAGATGTTGTTTGGAGTGAGTGTTTACTGTTCTGAAAAAACCCTGCGTCAATTGTCATCAGTCATTCAGCGGTTTGTGGGAAGCACCATAAAAAACGAGTTGACGGACTGTGGCAAGAAATCTAAGTTTATGGGTTTCTCTAAGGACAGGAGGCTCGCGCAGTTAAGTCATGTTGAAGTTTTGAAGAAGAACTTAGTTGAAAACAAATCAGAGGTTCTGTTTTGCATTGGTAAGGATGACACGTGGGTTGCCGTTACCATCGCCGTGCATAATCCGTTTGAGTTCCAGAAAAGAGACATTTATAAGCCAAACCAGCGAAAAATTTTCGCTATGCCTCCTCGTCTTGCAAGGATAATTGTCAATTTGTCTGCCTGCACGCCAGGCAAGGTTTTTCTTGACCCGTTCTGCGGCGTAGGCACCGTCTTGCAGGAAGCTTTGTTGGCACGGGCAAGTGTCATCGGCGTAGATGTTAATGCTTGGTGTGTGAAAGCGGCAAGCGAAAACCTTCAATGGCTGAAAAATGAGTACAGTATGCAAGATGTGGAGTTCAGAGTTGTTCAGGGAGATGTGGGCAGGTTAGCTGAAAAGGTGGGGCAAGACATGGTTGATTGCATTGCAACTGAACCTGATCTGGGTCCAGCCCTTCGGCAGATACCCACTGTTCCCTACGCTCAGAAAATCATCGAAAAACTCCGACCTCTATACTTTGGCTTTGTTGAGCAGGCATATAGGGTTTTGAAGCAGAACGGGCGGTTAGTTCTTGTGACCCCCTACATCGTATCTCGTTCAGGACAACAAATAACTATGCCTATTGACGAGAGAGCAGAGAGCTGCGGCTTTAGGCTTGTCCAACCTTTTGAGAAGCAAAACTTTTCTAAAGCTGGAAGCCGCGCAGAGGAGTTGGTTGGGTTACGTTCTCTTATTGAGGCGGATGAGCGGCACAAAATCAGCAGAGAAATCCATATTTATCAGAAATAATATGCGTGCCTACAGATACAATTTATTAGTTGCATTAAAGGAAATATGTCTTTAAAATAGTGGAGCGCTGGGAACAAATGTACGATAACAAAAGACCCGACTGGGATAGGTACTTTT
>PLSP01000005.1 GCA_003165195.1 Candidatus Bathyarchaeota archaeon
ATCAGTGATGACATACTCAGGATTTATGTTGCTTTCTGTGACGAGGCCATGAAAGGCCGAATTGGTTATGTTGATGTTTCTGCAGATAACCCCTCAAAAATTCTTCAGGTTTCCAAATATCCAGTTCTAGACATTGGTGTCCCAGGTGCGTTTGATGAAAATGGAGTTGTCCCGTTGTCAATCGTTAAAGTTGAAGGTAAACTTTACATGTACTATGTGGGCTTCCAGCTTGGGTTAGCCAGCGTTAGGTATTTCATGTTCATCGGGCTCGCGATCAGTAAAGATGATGGCCAGTCTTTTGTAAGATACAGTAAAGCGCCAATTCTTGATAGAAGCGATGCCGAGCTTTTGAATCGAGCGGGCGCTTTTGTGTTTCTTGAAAAAGATGTTTTTAAAATGTGGTACGTGGCTGGGAGCCGTTGGATTACTGGTCTAAATGGCAAATCGCTTCCTGAGTATAATATGCGTTACTTGGAATCTGAGGACGGGAAAAGATGGGGCGAAGAAGGAAAAATATGTATGAATTTCAAGAACGATGACGAGCATGGGTTTGGAAGACCATGTGTACTCAAAGAATGGAAAAAATACAAAATGTTCTATTCAATAAGATATAAATCTAAGGGATACAGGCTCGCGTATGCTGAATCAAACGATGGTCTTGAATGGGTGAGAAAAGATTCAGAGCTTGGAATCGACGTTTCAGAACATGGATGGGATTCACAAATGATGTCATATCCAAGCATATTGAACTATAAAGATAAAATTTACATGTTTTATTGTGGGAATAATTGCGGCGAAACAGGATTTGGCTACGCGGTTCTGAAACAATAGTATCCCATTTTCTTAATGAAAACCAGCTCAACATCCAGTTTTAATAGCAGGTTTCAGTATAAGATCTTTGCAATATCCTTAAAAGAGATTTAGCTTTAAAATAACTTTTATTCCTTTGGTTAGTGTGACTATGGGGCTTGTCGGTTCAGTTCAATATGTGCTCGAAAACTATATCTTGCAAAGGCTTCGAGCTGGCAAAAGCAAGCCTGAGCCTAAAATTATTATTCCTTATGGTCGACACAGTTATGGTCCTCAGCCAAAAATAGTTTCAGTGGGAGTTGGAACTCGACTAAAAGCCCGAGGAAGCAAAATAGGAAATTTCTGCTCGTTATCTCCAGATATTACATTCGCTTTCTTGGATAAACACAATTACGACTGGTTATCAACTTTCCCTTTTTACGCGTTCTACGAAGAATGGAAATTTGATCTTCCACCGGCCTACGTAAAGGGCGTATTTGACCCTTCTGTATATCGACCTAACCCCATCATTGTTGAAAATGATGTCTGGATAGCGAGTAAAGTAACAGTACTGGAAGGCGTCACAATTCATAACGGTGCCGTGGTTGCGACGCAATCGCTTGTAACAAAAGATGTTCCACCCTACGCAGTAGTTGGAGGTTGCCCAGCAAAAGTCATAAAATATCGTTTTAGCCCAGAGGAAATAGACGAATTGCTTAAAATTGCTTGGTGGAACTGGAGTGACGAAGAAATCCGCAAAATCGTCCCATTATTAATATCCGAGAAAATAAATGATTTCATCGAATTAGCCAAGAAGCGATAGCTTAGCAATTCAGTTAATTGACGCCTTTTAGTAGCTTAAGATTTCAGAGCTTTTCTTAAATTAATAGAAAAACATATCTTAAAGCTACCACAAAATAATGTAAAAATGTCCAGTTTCACATGCAATAAATCATAAGGTTTCAAGGAGACAATAGTCCAAATAATGACCGATAGTGACAATAAAAAAATCCTAATTGCGCCTTACCAAAATGAACATAAGACTGTTTGGAATGATTTCGTTGCAACATCAAAAAATGGCCTCTTCCTATTTTCCAGAGATTATATGGATTATCATTCTGATCGCTTCCACGATCACTCTCTTATGTTTTTCAGAAAAGGAAAACTAATAGGACTATTTCCAGCAAACCTGAAAGATAACGTCCTTTATAGTCATGGCGGTTTAACTTTTGGCGGCGTAATTTCCGACAGTAACATGAGCGCTCAAATTATGCTGGAGATCTTTGAGGAACTTAACGACCATTGCCGGCAAAAAGGAATAAGCAAAATTATCTACAAAACGCTACCCTACATTTATCATTTATTTCCTTCAGATGAAGACCTATACGCCCTATTCCGTCACAATGCTCAATTAATCGGCAGAGGAGTTACTGCTTCAATTTATATGACTCAAAAGCTTGATTTTGATGAAAGCAGAACTCGTTCAATAAAGAAAGCACAAAAGAACAATCTGGTTGTAAAGAGAACCTTTGAGTTTGGGTCATTTATGGAAATTGTGAAAAATGTGTTGTTGGAACATCATGGCGTAGCTCCTGTTCACACCCCTCAAGAAATAGAGCTTTTAGCGACAAGGTTTCCCAACAACTTAAAGCTATTTTGTTCATACAAAGACAATAAAATGTTGGCTGGAGTACTAGTATTTGAAAGCAGAAATGTTGCTCACGCACAATACATAGCTAACTCAAACGAAGGACGCGGTTTAGGTGCTTTAGAAATAGTGTTTGATTATCTTATTAATACCCAATTCAGGTCAAAAAAATATTTTGACTTCGGAATTTCAACAGAACAGATGGGTCAAGTCCTAAATTCGGGTCTTATGCTGCAAAAAGAGGGTTTTGGCGCAAGATCAATAATGCAGGATATTTATCAATTAACTATAAACCATTAAAGAGTGGGCTAAACTGATTGACTTCATCGATTTCAAAAGAGACTATGCGGAAATAGGTAAGGAAGTATCTGAGGCTATACAGAGAGTTTTGAACAGCGGTTGGTACATTCTTGGTAAAGAAACCGCCACATTTGAAAGTGATTTTTCTAAATATATCGGTTCAAAATATGCAATAGGTGTAAATTCTGGTTCAGACGCGCTTTACCTGGCAGTTAAGGCATTGGGGATTTCTCTGGGCGATGAAGTCATCACAGTGTCTCACACGATGATCTCTTCCGTAGATGCGATAACTCGAAATGGCGCGAAACCAGTTTTCGTTGATATTGACCCAGAAACATACACTCTTGATCCATCAGAGATTGAAGCCAAAATTTCTAAGAAAACTCGTGCAATACTTCCTGTTCACCTATATGGGCAAACAGCAGACATGGGTTCAATTATTGAAATTGCCAAAAAAAATAACCTATATGTTGTTGAAGACGCTTGCCAAGCACACGGCGCTGAGTATTGCCATTCGAAAGCTGGCAGTATAGGCCATATTGGTTGTTTTAGTTTTTATCCGACCAAAAATCT
>PLSP01000136.1 GCA_003165195.1 Candidatus Bathyarchaeota archaeon
AGCATTGTGACAGCTACAGCAACCAGAGCGATGACGAGCATCCATATGAAATTTAGGTCGAATCCCCCTGTTGGAAATGGGTCATTCATATAGATTACTTTTTCAGTTACGCCTTGCTGTCCACTTGTTGCGTCTTTGCCGTCGGTTCCGTTGGTGCCGTTGATTCCGTTTGTCCCGTCTTTACCGTTCAACCCGTTTATTCCATTTACTCCGTTTTGTCCATTTAAACCATCAGTGCCATTGTAAACAAATTCGGTTCCAGTAGCGTTAAAGTCTAAGCCGTTAACTCCATCAGTTCCATTTACGCCGTTTGTTCCATTCGTTCCGTTTAAGCCGCCTTGACCGTTTACACCGTCTGTTCCATTATAAACAAATACGTTTCCAGTTGAGTTGAAATCTTGGCCATTCTGTCCAGCTACGCCAGATGTGCCTTGTACTCCTTGAGGTCCTTGAACACCTTGAGCGCCCTGTGGACCCTTCATGTTGACAACCGTAAAGTTTGCCGAAGCTGAATCACCTTTAGCGTCAGAAGCAGCAATTGTATGATTACCAACCGCTAATTCGTCAGGAACTGAAATGATTGCAGAAAAAGACCCTGACCCGTCTGTCTGGACACTTAGCGGTACCGTAGGCTGAACAGCCCCATCATAAGTAATTGTGACAGTTTTTTGAGGTTCAAATCCCGTGCCGACTATAGTTACAGAAGCGAAGCCTTGCGGAGGCGACAATGTTATAGAAGGCTTTGGCAGTGAACAAGCTGAAACTACAGTGACGACGGTTAGGGCAAACATTAAGGCCACAATTAACGCCAATATTTTTTTCATTTTATAATCTCCTTTCATTTAATTTTCTTTAGTCTTTTCGTTGGTGCAATTAAGTCGGCCAAAATATATACTGATTATTTCCGAATCTTAATAGTTACGAAAGTCGATATAAATCAGCCAAAAAACCTATTATTTGCCAAATTAACATCCCAGTATGTTTAGAGTGTGCATGAGGTTTTGGGAGACAAAATCCCAATGGAATTCTTTTAAGATGTTAGGTTGCTGCTTGGTTTAGCGTAAATCTCAACATGCACTGCTTGCGAGGTCTTTCCTAGAAGCTCGGTTAAACTGCCCGACCATTTGGGGTTAGAATTTGCGGTGAAACCCACCGTTTGAGCGATGCCGCGCCATAACAACGCCTTGTCGTAGTCTTTGGCGTCCTGAGGCATGAACTCGAAGATCGAGCGGCTTGCAACTATCACAAGCTTCTTTTTCATTCGTGAAATCGCAACGTTGATACGGTTTAGGTTAAGCAAAAAGTCACTTTCAGTGCGAACATAATCAGGGTCGCTCACTGTTGACGAGATAATTATGAAGTCACCTTCGCCTCCCTGATACCGCTCAACCGTGTCAACACGCACCTTATCACATCCTTCAAGCAACAGATTCTTCACCACACCCCGCTGAGCATTATGTGGAGTAATTACGCCCACCGTCTCAAATGGCACAGCTCGAACTAAAGCTTCAACAATTTTTGCCTCAACAAAATTGGATTGGAAGCTCTCAGTTTCATCATGAACCATGAGGACTAAAATGTTGTCGGGTTCAAAAACAACCTTTAACCCTTCAGTCGAGGTCTCCACAGACGAGAGCGTCTGTGTCTGGTCAGATCTAAAGTCAATTCCATCTTTGTGGTAAACCCATTCTTTTAGGAATTGAGCAACGACTTGGTGGCACCGGTGAGTTTCACTTAGCCGAACCGCCGGGATGTCAGGCGCTCTGTCGGGAGATTTCACGTGTTCGATGCCGAGGTCTTCTTGTCGCAGGAGCCGAAGAAAATCCATGGCGGAAAGGAAGGATGCCATTTCTTCGATGGTGCGGCGGTCTTCTTTTTCCCAGTTATGCGCTTGAATCGGCGGCAGCTGCCTATGGTCTCCAGCTACCAGAATCTGGGCGTTCTTATCTACAAACGCCCCTGACAAAATCAGTTCTGGCAATCTCATCATACTTGCTTCGTCAACGACCAGCAAATCAAAGTAGCCTTCACCCCATTGGGGTTCTTTGCCACCGATTTTTTTCATAAGACCATACAAGCCGGGCGGTGTCACACATAAAACCAGCGGAAAATCATCAGTTGAGTTGGAGACAAGTTTTTCTTGGCTAGAGAGTGCATCCCTCAGTTCAGTTACGACTTCTTCGTCCTCATTATAGTTGACGTATCTTACGCCTTCGACGGGTTTAGCGACACTGTTAAGAACCCGGTAAATACGCAAATTAGAAAGGTCGTTACCGCCTTCTTTGCAGTAGCTTAACCAACTCTTAGATAGCTTGTTTACGAATTCATGAATTGCTTTGTGGGTGGGCGCAACCATTAAAACACGACAACGACCTTTTTTACTGTGTGCGGCAACATGCGCCAGCACCGTTAATTGCAGAGTTTCGGTTTTACCAGTACCTGGGGGACCTTGGAGCATCACCACTTGTTCTTTCCTGAAAACGCGTTGGATAAAACATTTCTGTTCAGGTTTAGGAGGACAAATTTTGCGGTCAGCCCAGCTTAGAAATTCCCTGGCATCATCCTCCGCTAAAGCAATGCGTCCGTTGAGTTGGTTTTTACCTGACAAGAAACCGTCAAGCAAGCGATAGAGTTGGTTGTCGGCTGCGTAGTCGAGGCATTTGGCTGCCCGCTCCGAAATTATGTCATCAGCCAATTCATCTAAAATGTAGTTACGTCCCACTTCAAAGAGCTGGATGTGCTTGCTGTTTTGGGCTTTCTCTTTGTCACTGGTTGGCAAGTTATGCCATGTACTGTACCTTCTGCTTTTTCCGCTGGGCCAACTAATGACTTTTATTGTTAACTCCATCTTTCGCAAATCTACTTTTTCAACTATGACTCGAGCTGACCGTTCAACTTCAGAGGGAGATCTATGCTGCGCTTCCTCAAATTGACCCTGCCCATTTTTGCGAAGTTCAGTTGCCACCATCCAGTCGCCGCTTCCTGAATCATCTGACCCTTTGATTCTGCAAGCGTTAACAGTGCACTCCGATTTCGGTATCCCAAGCCCCTCATAAACCAGCTTACCCTTAACCAAGAAATCAGTGTCTGTTTCCTCCACGCTTTGGCACAGAAAAATTACGGATCTGCCCGTTGCTACCCGCTGGCAGGGCAAGAGTGAGTAGTGTTGGTAGAGATCTTGGCGTTTAGCGAAATATTCTAAATCCAAAAACTCGCGGCAGCTTCGCTCCAATGTCGCTTGTCCCAATGTGAACTCGGCGATTTTAGGGACAGCTATTGGTTTTTTGCCTAGACGCCGATTGCGTATATTGAGTGACCGTTCGATATGTTCGAGAGCCAAACAAAGCCTCTGACCAAGCAGAGTCAAGTCTTCATCGGTGATTCTGCGAGTATTTTGTGGATAATCGCACCATGTGCGTTTCTGTATCAGAACTTTCTCGAACCCCTTCTCGTTGGAACTTTCGAGACGGCCTTTGGCAGCCCATAAATACTCTATGGGAATTTGGTTGCCGAAGCGGGCACGCGCTGGGTAATAGCCTTCTTGCTGGCGCGGATCATCGCCTAGAAGAAAGGAGATGGAGCCGTCAGGGTTTCGAGTGTAAGGCATCTCAAAGTTGAAGAAACCGTCACGGAAAACCCGCCACAAATCAAGTAGGGAACCATCCTTGCGTTTAACTGTCCATTGCTTAACATCAAAGAAGCCTGCTTGTTTTAGGACAGGTAGAATTCCAGTGCTGTGATAGCGTACAGCTTTACGCAACATAATTTCATCTTGCAAAATGGAGAACATTGGCTGGTCGATTGCTTGTCTAAGACCCAGTAGATCTTGTACTGCTCGAGCCGCTATAAGAGAAGGTTGACGACGTACAGCATCCATCAAAACATCCCTTTCCCGTCTTGTGTAAAAATAAAGGTGTATTGGGGCTTCGTCGGGGCTGCCTACATCCACCGCTATAGCGCTAATTGCTTTGGTAAGCTCTGCGAAGAACGCTTCAAGCATCGTTCTCTCTTCGTCTAAACAATCCATCCTTTGTTCAGGCAGCCGCGCTACAATTTTTGATATGCTTACGGGTTCTCCTCTGTACCGCGTGCAGTTTACTCGAGCACTAATCATTGAAATAATGTCAAGCATGTAATCCCATTCGATGTGGAAGTACACGCGTATCATACCGTCGGGTCTAAATGAGAGCGCTGAGTCTTCGCCGAGCACGGGGCTATCCTCAGGCAACGTACCATAGCCTGTTCCTGTGAGCCAAGGCATCGCTTTAATCTTGTTAGTATACGGGCTGGTCGGACGTATCCCATAAAGCATGAATTGGGAACGTTGAATGAGCCTGTCGAGTTTTGCGCCGATAACAGGGTCAGAAAACAAAACCTGCACTTTTTGATTGTCTAAAGCTGGGATTTCTTTGAAGTTGTAGGGGCGCAAATCATCTGGTTTAGGTACAACTTTTAGTTTGGCAAGGTCCTCGAGGCACGAAATTCCCTGCTGCTTTAGCGCCTTCTGTTCACCCCGCGTCAAATTAAGCAACGCAACACTTTCCGTTTCAATTGCACGAACAATACAGCATTCATTGAAGCCGCAATTATCACAACGCCACGTAAGCTGATACGGCGTTTCCGACAACCGGGCCTGGTGGATTCTGTAAAGTTCACCGTTGCGGCTCAGTAGCCTCTGCACATCTTCAATCAGTGGTTCAAGTCTAAAGGGGGGCAAACTCGCTGCTTCAAACTTCTCCAAATCGGATTCTTTGTTAATAACGCAGCCTTCAAACTCAACTTTTGACGATAAGCTACCTAAACTTTTAGACAACAATAACACATAAATTGCAACTTGAATGCGGTGAGCTGTCTGCTCTTTCCAAGACGATTTTACCTCAAAAATTCTAATCTTAACTTTGCCATCTTTTGCTGGCCATATTCCAATTAAATCAGCTATCCCTTTTATGTTCCAGACGCCGATGTGCCCAAGCATAGGAGCTTGGTAAATCAAGGCAGGCTTGTACTCAGCCGCTGGTAATGGAGAAATTGCTGATTCAACAAGTTCTGTGAAGGCTTGAAACGAGTTTTTCCAAGCGTAATCCCAGCCGTTCACTTTAGGTTCAAGGCAACGCAGGTCAACATAGCTCATTGCTTTGGCTTTCAGAACCTCAACCGTTTCTTCTTCTAATTGTTTACCTGACCCATACAGTAGGGGGCTAAGGGGCTTGAAAGCTTCAGGCCACTTGTAACTGCTTTCTTCCTTACCTTCAAACTTAAGTTTGAAATAGCGTGGGCAACAGTCAAAACGAATGTATTCTGCGATGCCTGAGGCGTCAAGCGGAGGTAATTCTTCGTTTTTTTCGTCGGGTAGAGCTTTGTTTCTTGGTTGAAGAAGCTTAATGCCCTTTGAATATGTAGGACCAATTCGTCGTGCATCTGAATTGCCTGCTTTCCCTTCCAATACTCGAGTTCTCCCTTCTCCATCAATTAGCTGACATTTGCTTAAACAATGCGCACACGTTTAAAGCATATGTTACATACCGCACAGAAAAGAAAACCCCAAAAATGAGAGAACCTGAAACTTCAGGGATTAGGTTACTGTTTGATTATAGTAGTAAACGGCCTTGTAACTGCGCAGGGTTTGTGCGTTTACAACTTGTGGATCGGCATATATGATATTTAGATTGTAAGAATAATTGGCGATTAGAAACTGCGTGTCACACCAAATCTTCGACGTATAAGCATCAGGCGGGAAAAGCCCCCAGATCGAATCTGTTGGACTGCGAAAACCGAAGCCATAATCATTTGGCAACACATAGGCGGCTTCAGCAGGACTTGGAGTAAAGGTGATTGTATCGTTATGGATATCGTTCCAGAACTTGCTCATGTTTCCAAAATGATCCTCAGTTAAAATGCCATACGGGTTTACAACGCCATTTATCGTTATATTTGGGTAGCTAAACACGATAGCGTATGTTGCTCCGTCGCAGTAAGCCTGCGCCAGGTCACCGTATAAGTCGATGCCAGACTCAAGGTACGGAGGCTGATTGTACTCATAGGTAACTATAACGCCCCAGTTTTTATGGAACGACTCCGCCGCCCCCCTATCTAATGCAATTATTTCTTGTTTACTTTCATTCCCAACAAATTGACTATCAGAAAACCTGCTTTGATTTCCTGTAAGCTCTGCGAAAACAGCATCATAAGAAGATGCATAATCAAACCAGTAGAGCCCGTAATCCGCCGTAAAGACATTGACGCCACCGCCGTGTTCTTGGTAGTATTTTACTATCGTTGAAAGGTTACCGACATAATTCTTTGCCACGCCGCTGTAGCCGCCTATAGCATTGTTTTGATCGATGATCTGCGAGCTCCCAGAGTCAAGCTGGTTTCCCCCAGGTTCATCAAACCTGTAAATACCTAAGAACTGCCGTCCATACTTTTGCGTGGCATTGCCGATCCAATCAAAAAGGTTGTTGTTTGCTGGGTATCCATCAGAGTCATTGTACATGAGGACACTTGTAAATTGAACAATGAAGTTTAACTTTGAACAATAGAGATAATCACATGATTGATCTAGAGCGGTCCTGTTGAAAGTCAAGCTAGGTGAGCCTATAACAAAAAGATTAGTATAATTCTCAACTTTATCTACCAATTCTTTTAATAGGCTGAATTGGTTGCCATACGCAAATTCTACGCCAACATAAAATTGTCTTGCAGAAGCCGGTGTGGCTGCCGGATTAACAATAAAGAAGAGCGAAATAGAAATGACTACGATAAGCACAGCAGCGATTATTATTGTGTTTTTGCGGTTCAATGTACTTACCAGTCACTACAAGGAATCATTGAACTGACAGTTTTGAACGCTCCACCAGAAAGAACTACTTTAAGGCGCCTGAAGCTGCTACCTATGATACAAACCAACTAGTTCGCCTTTCGCAAGAATGTGTCCTTGCATTGCACTTTCAAGATCCTTCTTTTTAGTGGTGGCTCCCAACTTAAGCGCTATATCAAGAGCGTAGACCTTAAAGTAATACCTATGTGTTCCTGAGGGTGGACATGGACCCATATAACCGGGCTGCCTTGCCCCATTGAGTCCTTCTGAACCTGGAACGGTGTTCTCGCCGACGCTGCTGGTTGAAGCGGGGATATTCCAGACAACCCAGTGGTCAAAGGTACCGCTTGGCGCATCAGGATCATCCACTATGAGGGCAAGCGATTTTGCTTCCTTAGGAACGCCACCGATGGACAAGGGAGGATTGATTTCGTCCCCGTCGCAACTGTATTTTTTGGGGATGAGTTTGTTTGCTTCAAAAACAGAGCTTTTCACAGTTAACATTTCCATAAAACTCACTGAAAAAACAAATGTCTAAGGTATAAGATAAAAGTTGCCACAAGCGCTTTAAGGGATTTGGCACCCCTTTTTTCAAATGGTCGCGAATTCTAATCGACATTAGATTCGCTTTGCGCAACTAAATGCAGGTTCATCCTAAACTTCCGCTTTTTGAAGAAGCTTCTGCGCTGTGCCAATATTAATTCTGTAGAAAACGACTGTTATGACGATCGAAATTACTGCACTCACAACAACGCCAATAGCGTAGTTTAAGGAACTAACGGATGTATTGGAAAGAAACGCTAAACCATATTGGGCAAACACAGGTGCAAAAACCGCGGCTCCTACAATGACGCCGACCGCAGAGCCTATCAATGACCATTCTTGACGAACCATTCTTGTCCTTCGAGTCCCTGAAAAGTCAGGCGCTCTTAAACCGATTTGAAGAGAAACTGACGCCACAGCCATCGCAATAAAAAACGCTTCAACCATAGCGATTGTTACTTTGCGGAAACTTGGTTGAAAAACTACGATGCCTATTACCCCAGTTATAACTAAAATGATTACAGAGAATATGATGGTTAGGAAAAATTTGCTTTTAACCAAGTTCTTGGGTGAAATTGGAGAAGCATAAATTCGCCAGATCACCGATCCCTCCTCACCTATCAAAACCTGTCCTAACAGCATAGCCATTCCGCTTGCAGGCACCAGAAATATAACTCCAGACCAAAGGGCAGTATTTGCGGAACCAGAGTTGCCAAACCCAAAGGAATAGAAAATTGAAACTATAGTTATGATAATAGGCATAAAGTAGATGCCTAACAACTCTCGGCGTCTAGTAAATGCTCTTAAATCCTTTCGAATTAAAGCAGCTTCGACGCTCGAAAATCCGAATTTACCTAATAGCCCAATTTTCGGTGCGTAGACTCCGCTTTTTTGCACTGTTATCGCTGGTGGCTCGTAGAGTCCGAATCGCTTGTTTAACTCAGCAGCAAAGTAATATAACCCTGTAATAAGAACTGCAGATAGACCTAAGAAAAGCAAGCCTTGCAAATACAATCCCTTGGTGAGATACGAAATTATTAGAGCTGGCCAGACTAAAGGCACATACCAAGCACCGTTTTGTGCGGCTGTTAAGCTCAAGATGAAAGTATTTGTCCCAGAAATCGCGTAAAAATAGATAATGTAGAATATTATTATGACTAATAACGAGCCGGCGAGCCGCAACCATATTGCTGCTCTTCCGCTTGATTTGTAAACTGCGCCTGTAAAACGTACTTGCAAAATTCGCAGAATTTCTGTTATCGTGCTGGCCAAGAAAGCCGCTGCCAACAGAATAACTATAGTTAATAGCCCTTGGAGAATTAACCCATTAAAAGATGAAAAGACAATAAGCCCAGCGCTTAATCCCGCCACTATTGCAGCTGGCAATCCTAACAAGCTTGCTAAGATTGAAGCTAAAGAATGCTCTTCCCATGTTACTGGCAGCCAATACATCACTTGGCTGGATGCTTTTCCTGCCAATTGGATCTGCTGGAATAAAGTGAATACTATGCTCATGCCTAAAACAAGGGTAGGCAGCACAGAGAAAAAACCAACTGCCGAGACATCTAACGACTGGGCGCCAGCGGATGCTGACGATGAATAATATGCAGATGCAATAACATTTGCAAGTAAGCCACCTAATACGCCGATAATGGTGGCTACCCAGTAAGGCCAATAAGCGATGAAACTGTTTTCTCTGTACCTTGTTGCTTTTATGCCTCTGATTAGCCTGCCTGATTTGCGCTCAACCCGAAGCAGGTAGAGGACGTTTTTCCAGTTCATTTCATTAGTTCCTCAACAACAGCCTTCAAGTCTTCTGTGCCTGTTAAGCGTAAAAAGACATCTTCCAAACCCGAATTAGGCAAACTTGCCCTTTGCCGAAGGTCATTCATGTTGCCAAGGGCCAGAAGACTACCCTGATACATTATGCCGATTTGATCGCATATTGCTTCAGCTATTTCAAGCACATGAGTGGACATTATTGTGGTGACGCCTTGGCTTTTTAGCTCATGCAGGTAATCTTTAATGATTTTTGCTGAACGAGGATCCAATGCGTTCAGGGGCTCGTCTAAAATGAGTAGTTTTGGTTTGTGAATGAACGCCGAAATTAAGCTGATTTTCTTTTTCATCCCATCTGAGTAACTATTAATCATATCGCCCTCTCGCCCTTCAAGCTGAAGAGCTTTAAGGTACTCAGTGATGCGCTGCTGCTTCTCAGCAGGCGGGACACCATAAATGTCAGCTATAAAATCTAAGTACTCAATTCCAGTTAAGAACTCGTAAATATTTGCTGATTCTGGGACGTAGCCAACAAGGCGCTTTACTTCAAGAGACTGCGATAATGCATCAAGCCCTAGCACGCTAACACTTCCAGAGTCCGGTGTAACCAAACCCATTAGCATCTTAAGGGTGGTTGATTTTCCTGACCCGTTGGGTCCTAAAAGCCCAAAAATTTCGCCGGTATCAATCGTTAAACTAAGGTTACTTACAGCCACTATTTCATTGTACCGTTTTGTTACATCCCTAAGTTCAACCGCGTGACTAAAGCTCATACTAAACTCGCCCCTCTAAACTTCAAGATAGAAAAAAGCTTCTGTATTTAAGGCTAATGCGTCTTTTAGCCAACAGTGCTTTGTGTTATTCAAAAAGACGAAAAAATAANNAAAAATAATAGCCATTAAAAAATAAAGGTTTTTTACTTGAAATTAAGCTCAAAGCTTATTGGAACAGCATCGCCCCAGGACTGCCTGATTGGACAAATCTTCTGTGCCATTCCATAGACAGTGTTAGCTTTCTTACGTTCACGTTCATTGTCGTTTTCTAAAGCTATATTCATTTGGAAATGCACATTCGTGAAAATTAACTTCTCCATGCCTTCAATATTCATTTTCACATTTGCTATTGTTTCTAAACTCTTGAGCCCTAACTGGCTGTTATTCGCAATCAACAGAAAAAGAGTATTTATGCAGGATGCTAATGCGGCAGCGAAAATATCTTCGGGTACACACATGCCCTCTTTTCCACCAAACATTGGCGGCGGGCTAACTGTGACTAGCTCTTTTCCTTTAATTGAGAGTTGACATTCTGTTCCACCTTTCCAAGTTGCAGTTCCTTCAANNTCTAGTATTTACAACCAAAAACCCAGGTAAGAATCGATGACTTTTAGGTTTCTAACGCTTTTTCTGAAGCACCAGCGTAAACTGACCCAACTTTGTTTATCAGGTCTTTGGCGGTATAAACTGAGGCGTGCAGATGGAAGAAGTTGCCCATTCGATCTGTTTCTACACCGATGCCTAAAACTATGACGCCTTTTCTTACCAAGTCATCTACACATTCTTTAAGGGAAATAGGCATGTTCGGGTAGCCATATGGCCAACCATCAGAAATCACAATCAAAACCCGCTGCTCTTCAAACCGTTTAGCCAACATTTTACCTGCAACTTGAATCGCATCAGGAATGTAAGTTAGCCCCTCAAACCTTAAGCCTCCAATCCTGGCTCTCACACGCTTAGAAAAAGATTCGGAACTATCTTTAATGATGTAGAGTTTATCGCTGAAACCAAAAAAAGTCCAAGACGTCGGATCAGTCATAAGCTCCCTTGCCGCTTCAGCAACCGCTATCGCCAACGCTCGTCCATACTCCCCCTTCACCTGCATGCTATTGCTAACGTCAAAAATCAGAGACCAAGCAAAACTCGGCTTAAGAAATTCATCAAGCACAAACACATCTGTCGCAGGCTTATTGCTTGCCATAGCTTGAATAACTGATGGCAAATCAAGTTGACCCATCTCTTGCCGTGGATCCTCATCTAGATAATTGAACGCTGACCTCATGATGTCGAGAAGGCGGCGGCCTGCACCCTGCACCAAATTCCTAGCACGCAGATATTGCGTGTAGTCTTCAGGCGGTATGGCTACGGCTTTGAACCGTGTTAAACCTACATATGGCCCGATTTTTTGGAGGATTTTTTCTTCTCGTTGCTTTTGATAGAATTCTGAGTTGAACGCTTGCAGCGACTCTGCTTCCTGTTCAGGTCTCCATAACTGGTCAATGTTATCTACGGTGGGAACATCGCCGCCTAAACTCATCAGCGACTGGACAAAGGTGCCTTCAAAATCGTCTTCTCCCGATTCAATGTCACTATAAATACTACATTGCCCAAGGCTTTCGGTATGTCTTAACGATGGCGCCTCAAGAAATGGACCAAAAGGTTCAAGCAACAACTTAATAGTTTTCACTTTTTCATCGAATAATTTTTCCAGATCCACCTGTTCTCCAGCGATCGAAGTCAGAAACGTTTCTTTTAGCACCGTTAAAGCGTTGAATATCTGCTCTACCGCTTTCTCCTCGTCTGCACCTGGAGAATTCTTGATTAATCCATTGTTAAGTTTTGTTAGTAACGCCGACATGACTTTTGTTGAAGGGTTAAAAATTCGTTCTGAAGACTTAATTTTTCTGTACGCAAGCGCGTTTGCGTAGGCAAGATCAAAGAACCTGTCTGGGTACCAGGCTTGAAGGTAAGTATTAACATAGACATCGTTTACCAACGCCTTAGCGAATGCTTCTAGAATGGAGTCTTTGGGATTAGGAGTGATTTTTTCTTTGGAGAACGGAGACAAAGTATGAGTTGTAAGATGGAGAACGGATGCCCGAAATAACCTGCCGAGTTTAGATTTACCCGAGTTGGTTGCTGGAAACTTTTGACCGAGATACGAAAAGGTTCCATCTTTTAAAGTTTGGATTGTTGGAAGTTTAATGGTAAACCCGACATTGTCAACTTGAAGGGTAGGCTGAATTAAGGTGGAATCTTGAAGAATTTTGACTTTCTGGTTGTCTTTTTGTAAGGATGCTGCCCAAGCGTAGTCAATAAACCCCAAGTGCAGGTGGCTCCGTTTTATTGTGACTTGTTGAAGACAGCTTCAAGTATTCTTCTTACGTCTGCTTGGACTTCAACGTTGTCGCTAGTTAACCCAATAATGGTTTCTTCAGCTGCATCTATAGAAGTCATTCCATCATGCACAAGCGTAGCCCAGTTGATTAAGTCACCCAGTGATGGCCCATACGGCAAATCGCCTGCTTTGTATTGTCTTCGCAACTCCGCACCTGCTTGGATGATTTTGTAAGCTGTATCCTGGTCTACCTTGGTTCTTTTCTCCAGCATCTCAACTTCGTGAGGCGAGATGGTTTCTCCGACGCTAAGGAAGTCAAAGTTTATCCAAACGGCCATGCGTCTTCTCATGGCAGCGTTAAGCGGTTTAGTTCCTGAGAACTCAGCAGTGGCGGGGTTCATGCTGATAATCATGTATCCGTATTTGTGGCGTTCGATAACTTCGCTGTCTTTTTCGTTTAGCACCAAGTGGCCTCTTGTGTCGAGCACTGGGTTTAATCTGGTGGCAACGTCCTGTTTCATCATGTTTGCTTCGTCGAGATACATGATGCCGCCTTTTCGTAGCCACTGGGTAAGCAAGCCGTCTACCCAGTTTTCTTTGCCAAGGCCGATGAATCGACCGATAAGGTCAAACGATGAAGTTGACAAGCCACAGTTTACTTCCCAAATTGGCAAACCTGTAAGTTCTGCAACGAGGTAGACGATGTGGGTTTTGCCTGTTCCTGACGGCCCAATTAGGCTGCACTGTTTGAAATAATACATGGCGCGCACGATACGTTCAACGTAATGTTGCCCATGGTCCAGGTACTCAGGTGTACCTTTAGGGATCATTTCGTCGAGGTGGGCAAAACTGAAATTGGGGTGCAGATCATATTTTTGAATTGCGTACTTTTCGTATAGCGGTGACCTAGACATGGGACGCTCCTTGTCTAAAGAAACCGTTACTCTAGACTTGCCTTGCTTAAGTGAAGAAACTTCTTGAATTCTGCTTGCTTCAGACTTTTCCCGAATCCCCTGATGCCCATAAACCATTCTGCACTACCTCAAATCTATTGATACTGACAAATCATAGACGATATAAATAAGTCTTGTGAATTGCTACTTACTACTTGATATATTCTAAAAACGTGGCCAACATTTGAGCTTTTGCCAAAACTAAATGAAAGCTGAAAGAACGTCAAATGCTGTTTATTGTTACGCTGTATTAATCCATAACGCTTTTATATCTTATCGTAAATCTTACGATATACAATAACTTAGAGGCGACATGAAAAATGGGAACCATAATGATTGTGGACGATGCTTCGTTTATGCGTGCAGTTCTCAAGAAGATCGTTTTACAAGCCGGGCACGAAGTTGTAGCTGAGGCAGCCAACGGCGATGACGCAATTTTACAGTTTGGCCAATCAAAGCCTGATTTGGTGCTAATGGACATTATAATGCCTCCAGGCCCTAATGCAAAAGACGGCATTGAAGCACTTAAGAAAATTGTCACAGCCGATCCTTCTGCAAAGGTAGTTATGTGCAGCTCTATGGGTCAGCAGTCGTTGATAACTGAAGCAATCAAGTCTGGTGCAAAAGACTTTGTGATCAAACCGTTTCAACCTCAGAAAGTGTTAGAAGTACTTAGCAAATACTGCTGAGGCAAACCCGTTGCCCGTTTACTTAACAAACGTTGGATTCGAAAGATCATGGGCCAACATGCTCAATAACATGGCATTATTTGCCACTCAACAAATAGAAGAAAAACCATTTGCAACAATACATACTGACACAGCTCCAATGGTGGAAGAGGTTCGTGTGGACATGGCAGACATGAAGGTTGAAAGCAGACAAGTCGAGCTATTAACAAGTGTAGGCTCATGCGTAGCAATATGCGTGCATGACCCAATACACAAGTGTGGGGGGTTAGCTCACATAATGCTTGCAAACTCGTCTGACCCGTCGCATGAGCCTCTTCCTTCCAAATTTGCTGACACCGCTGTGCCCGCTTTGGCAAAGGGGATTGAACGATTGACAGGTAAAGAAACCCGTCTTACAGCAAGGATTGCTGGAGGCGCGAACATGTTTCCGACCCTTACCAATTCACTGGATATAGGCGGCAAGAATGTGAAAGCAGTAAAGAAAGCTCTTCAAAACCACAACATCAGATTAGCAGGGGAAGATGTTGGTGGGGATCATGGAAGGAGAATATCATTCAACGTAGCCTCTGGATTGACAGTAATACGACACCATAATGGAGAGATTAAAAAGCTATGACAAAAGAAATCAATCAAAAAGTGACATATGACGGTCATACACAAGAACCAAATCTTCTGAATAGCCAAGAAGCAGATTCAGGAATTCTGCTCGAACTCGGAAGCATCGGCGCAGGACACGCAGCCACGTCGCTATCAGAAATTCTTCAGCAACCTATCTTGATAGAAGTGCCAAAAATGCTCGATATAGAACCACATTTGATTCCTAAGTTCTTCAACAAACATGAGATGCCTACAATTGCGGTTTATCTATCGCTTAGAGAAACTTATTCCTGCGATATTTTGTTGATGTTTGAGTTAGCGGAAGCAAGGAAAATTGCGGCCATGATGTCTTGTTTGTCCTCTGTCGAGGAACTTGACCCATTCATGGAGAAATCAGCCATTCATGAACTCGCCAACATCCTTATCGGATCCTTCTTGACTTCTATCTCGGACTTTATTGGAGTACAGCTTATGCCTACAACTCCCGAAAGCATGGTAGACAGCTTTGACGCCATTCTTGATGGTTTTCTTATTAAGCAGTCAATATCTTCGGAGAACGCTATGCTGTTTGAGACACGTTTCAAACGGGAAGGCGACGACGCAAAATGCATGCTGATGATATTCCCAAGCCAAGAGCTAAGACAGTTAATGACTGAAAAATCGAAAATACTTCTGGGTATATAAAATAGTTGGGAGCAAGAGACTTTTGGAATTGCAAGTTAAGAAAGATTCAGCTCAAGACTTTATGGAGAAAATGGCATTCCAAAAAGTCAAGCGGATGCTACTAGAGAGCGGATGTGTAAACCCTGCGGGTTATAGAGAAGAATACCTAAAGCGGCGTTTTGAAGTGCGACTGAGAGCAACGGAATCGTTTACCTACGGGAAATACCTTATTTACTTACGTAAAAATCCTGATGAGGTTAAAAACCTACTAAACGACTTAACGATCAACTACACCTATTTTTTCAGAGATACAGACGTTTACACTTATCTTGAAAAGACACTGCTCCCTAAGCTTTTTCAAGGTCAGAAAGCAATTAAGATTTGGAGTGCCGGATGCGCCAGCGGAGAAGAACCCTACTCTTTAGCTATTTTGGCTCATAAAATTCTTGGAAAAGCAGCAGATTCGAATCGCGTAACCATTTTTGCATCCGATATTGACAAAGATGCTTTGTCCTCTGCGTCAAAGGGCAGATACCAGCTGCGGCAATTGGGTCCCATAGGAGATGCAGATCGTGAAGAGTATTTTGCAAAAGACGACGAAGCCTTCGTCGTTAAAGATTTTGTGAAGCAAACTATCCATTTCGAACACTTTGACCTAATGTCTCCGCCCAAACATTCGGGTTTAGACTTGATCCTTTGCAGGAACGTCATGATTTACTTCTCAAAAGAGGGCCAACAGCAGATCCACATGGGATTCTACCGTGCACTTAGAGGCGACGGATACTTCATCACAGGCAAATCAGAAATACTCTCAGGTGAGCCAGCCCTAAAATTCAAAGCAATAGACCACCAAACCCGCGTTTACCAAAAACCAAACCTCTATGCTAACTGATTTTGGCATTTGTAGCGTTCGTTTTTGTTGATAAACGTAGGTAGGCACTGTGTCGTAAAGTCTTCTTTGCGATTGTCTGATCCCATATTTACATGGGTTTTTGGTTGTAAATACTAGANNAATAGTAGACCCCTCCCTCCTATACATTTTCAAGCGCATAGGCAGACCCATACTTACCTACAGAAGTTTGATGAAATAGTAGACCTTCTATCTTACCTCTAGTTCCCTTGGCAAAGTCGCATCCCCAAAAAGCGACGCTATAAGCCTCAATTTTACCTACTGAAATCTCATGTAAATGGTAGACCCCTTTCCTCCTTGGTTTTTCATATGCTTGCTTGTTTGGTTTTTCTGTTATTGAATTTTCAATCAAAATGCCGTACCATAGGTTGACAGGCAAGCACCAAGTGCTGAAAAAGAGTGTCTCAAATAAGCTGATAACTAGCCGATTTTCAGAAAAACTAGTACAAAGCTTCATTACTGAAATTTCATGGAAAAAAAAGAAAAATTATGTGCTAAATCGGTGCCAGCATCAGAAGTGTATAGTTGGTGTCAGCGGTCTGCAGTTTAGCGCCAATCTTTAGTGCAACATGCCCGGTAAGGAATGAATAGCCGTATTGGCCCGCAAGCTTAAGCGTCACGGCCTGACCGTTTGGATCCGTGCCCTGTGCCTGCAACAGAACCGCGTGTCTGCCAGTTAAGACGCCTCCGTTGCCGCTTGTAAAGGTGTAGGTTACGCCGTTCGCCACCAAGGATCCGCCTGTAACGTCAAAAAGTTTCGCGTTGCCGCTGGTTGAGGTGGGCTGAAGCGTCAGCGTCAGGTTAGCTTGATAATATTTTATGGTGTCGCTGTCGATTGTTTGGTAAATATTACCCCGTGCATTAAGAGTTTTTATGTTTGAAGCCGCATTGTTCGCGACGACTTGTGCGCCGACGAAGGGAACAGTTATTACTAAAGCGATTGCTAACGCCGCTATTACGGCGAGTGTTATTTTCTTTTTCTTAGTTAAATTGACCATTTTTTTTCCTCCAATTGTTTCTATACAAGCCTCTTTAACAGCGTCTTTAAAAAGAAAGACGCACCCAAGATATGCACCACAAATGAACACTAAACTTTAGAGTCGTCTAGTTTTTCTTCTAAAAGCTCGTCTTCCATGTGGCGAAGCAACCCGATCCGCCGTTCCCAACGACTAAAGAACCGGTACTGCCCATACATTGCGTATATGCTGTAGCCTAAAAAGACCCCGACAATCAGCAGCACAATAAAGTCGAAGGGACCAAGTCCAAGGCGCCGCGTACGAAGAAGCAAAAAAACCACGATTATGAACAAAGCGCCCGAAGAAATAAGACCGATAAAAGAGCCATTTCGAAATTTAGACCATTCTCTATCTAACTCATTTAAAAAGTCATGCAGGGTTTTGACTGGGTAATGCTTGTCTTCGCTGGTTTCTTTTGTCATTTTATTTTCCTCTTTAGTTGGGTTTTTTTCGTTTTTATACCTGGTGCACCAAAGATGAATGTTTTGTTAGAGAATGGATGGAAGAGACTTTCGCAGTTCAATATAGAGTCGTCTGCCCTCTTCTGTCAATGAACTGTAGCCGTCAGCGGTTTCTTTCACCAACTTCCTCTCTTCAAGAAAAAGCAAGTGCTTTAGGAAATCATCATAGGAAAGATTAGTAGATTTACGCCAAATAACAGTGCGCAACGAAGGCTTAGCATTAAAGAACATGTATTCAAGTATTTCAAATCGAATCTGAACAGCGCTTTTCCGGGTCTTAGCCATTTCCACGTTGCACCAGATAAACAGGGTTAACTATCCGTCAAACAGTATATAAAATAACACATCACGCCACAGGGGTTTTGGGGTCTGTCAATTTCGAATTCTTCATCTTTTCTAATCAGACTGGGACGGCGACATCATCCCCCGCTGAAAGAACAACAGCTCAATCCAATAAATGTTGTTAAAGTGATATTACAGAGCGTTAAGCAAAAACACCTCAGATATCGAGTAAACTCCCCAGAGGGCAATCCCACTTAAAAGCAAGAAACTGTCCAGAAATATTCTAATTTTATCAAGTAAAAGGATCCCGATTTAACCAGTCAACACGCGAAAGGAATAGAAAAGACAAAGAATATATTTGTAACAAATCAAAATAGGTATTAGGTGAAATATATGATAAATTTTGAAGAAATTGTAGGATTAAAGGTAGTTACTTCTGGAGCACATATTTTAGGAGAAGTTAAAGGCGTAAGAATTGACACCACGACTTGGGCGATTAAATATTTGAACGTGAAACTCACTGGTGAATCTGCAGAGACTCTTGGAATGAAGAAGAGATTCGGAAGTTCCAAAATATGCGTTCCAGTCGGGATGATTCAAGCAGTTGCCCACGTGGTCACACTCAATAAGTCTATTACAGAGTTGGAAAGCGACCAAACGATAACGGAGTGCAAAGATTAAAAAAAATCAGTAACGCCTTAGGGATTGCGTACGAGTGGGCTTAAAAAAAATTTAAGCCCTTTCATAACTTTTCTTAGCTAAACCTTTTGACTCCTAAAACCCATTTCAGCGGGGACTGTACCGCTTCCTAAAGTGCTTTCTTTTGTCAATGTTCAGGCAGTACTTTTTCAAATAGGAACCATCCAAGAAGGCTTAAGCCAACGAATGAACCTGCGCCCAAAAGAGCAGCAACTCCAATATCTTTTAGAAAACTAGTTATCAAAACGACAGCCACAATAACAACAAAAACAAAGTACCCAATTTCAGATATTCTTATCCAATGATTCGAAGTCAATCTTTTAGCCTCTAATGTGTTTTGTTAAGAGGCTAAGATGTTTATTAATTTAGCCATGAAAGAATATCTCCAAAAATTCTGATGCTTTTTAGCGAGTTTCTCTAATTAACGTGACCTTAACTTTCTATGTATATTAGAAGAATCCCTAAAAGTTTAAAGCTAGATTAGAATAATTAGAACATATGGATTAAAATGAGTAAAGAAATAAACGGTAATAAAGAATGAGCAAAGTGCTTTCGAAGCAAAGTCTGGGGAATGTTTATGGAAGTTAAAGTTGGGAAGTTCTTAGGTTTCTTATTCATTATCATTTTCATCTTATCATCAGCTCATGCGGCCAATGATGTTGGAGTAAACGCCACGATTTTGGTGGGAGCTAATCCCGCAGGTATGGCTTATGATTCCGGCAAGGGCGAAATATTCGTTGCCAATGAAGTTTCCGAGACAGTCTCAGTTATATCGGACAGCACTAATGAGGTGGTTGCAACTGTGGCTGTGAGCTCTTACCCCTTTGGAGTAGCTTATGATTCTGCCAAAAGTGAAATATTCGTAACTGACTACGCATCCAACGCTGTCTCAGTCATATCGGACAGCAGCAATATCGTTGTTGCAACTATACCCGTAGGAAATTCTCCTTATGGCTTAGCTTATGATGCTGCTACGGGCGAGATATACGTAGCAAATTCTGGGTCCAACTCCGTCTCGATCATATCTGACAGCAGCAACACTGTGGTTGAAAACATAACCGTGGGGACCAATCCCCTCGCCGTAGCTTATGACTCACTTAGAGGGGAGATATTTGTGGCAAATCAGGGTTCTAACACGGTTTCGGTCATATCAACAAGTGGCAATATTGCAGTGGTTGCAACCGTGCCGGTGGGGAACGACCCTTCGGGAATAGCTTACGATTCTGGACAAAACGAAATATTTGTAACCGATAATGCATCCAACATTGTCTCAGTTATTTTGGACAGTACAAACGTCGTGGTTGCAAATGTGACTGTGTCAGCCAATCCGCAAGGCGTAGCTTATAATTGGGGCGAAAATGAGGTATATGTGACCAATTCCGGCGTTTCCAACGCGGTTTCAGTCATATCGGATAGAACTAACGTTGTGGTTGCAACTGTGACGGTTGGAGACAACCCTTTAACAGCAGCTTATGATTCTGGTAAGAACGAGATATTTGTAACCAATAAAGCAGATAACACAGTTTCGGTTATATCCGATTTGACAGGTTTGGGTGTTCCTACCGTGTCTGCTTCTCCGAACGCCGTGGTTCAGGGTCAGACTTCAAGTTTGACTTCCACTGTCGTCACGGGCACTCCGCCCTCCACGTATCAATGGTTCAATGAATCACCTAGCGGATCCAATTACGCGGCGATTGACGGCGCGATTAATTCCAGCTATGACTTTGTAACCTCAACTAACACTCCTGTGGGTAGCTGGAACTTCATACTTCAGGTGACCGACAGCACTGGAGCATCCGTAAACTCAGCTGTCACATCAGTATTTGTTAATGCATTAACACCCATACCTTCAATTATCGTGAATCCTTCTCAAGGTCCAGCAGACACAGCAGCGACGGCTACGTTAACGGGGTTCCCTGCGTATGTAGCGATCATCATCACTTTTGACGGAGATAACGTGGGAACGATAACTTCAACCACGGGAAATGGGAGTGTTCGAATCACAGTTCCGAACGTCTCTCTTGGCATTTATAACGTAACTGCTATCGGTGCTCAAGGTGGAGTTGCCACAACAACATTTGACGTTACCCAAGCGGCAACACCTTCACCAACCCCACATCAACAATAACACCGACCCCTACGCCAAGCCCAACTCCAACCCTGTCCCCAACACCGATGCCGTCTCCTTCCCCAACAGCAACTCCTACGCCAACGCCAACCTTGCCGTCCCCAAACTTATCTTTCTATTGCGTAAGTTCCACAACAACTTCTGAATTTAACGTCCAAATTCAAGGATCATTAACGTATAATGGAGTAGGTTTATCTGGTGCTGGAATCCAGCTCTATGACACCGTTACTGGAGGCGCTACTTGGCAAGATTTAACCTACGCAATCACAGGCGATGACGGAAACTTTTCCTGTCAGTGGAATCCTTCCGTTTCAGGTAATCTAGCAATTGAAGCTACATGGCCAGGTGACATCAACTTTTCAAATGCAAGTGCAATATACAATTTTGCAGTAGCACCTTTCAACGATCAAAACCAAAACGTCTTCTCCGTCACTTCCAATTCAACGCTTACAAGCTTAATGTTTGACTCATCAACCAATGAATTAAGATTCAACGTCTCTGGTCCTTCTGGCACAACAGGATTTACAGAAGTCTGCATCCCACAATCCCTCATCCCAAACATATCAAACCTAAACGTGACACTAGACAGCACAACAATTAATTATAATTCAGTGTCAGCAAGCAATGTTTGGCTAATAACGTTTACATATCATCACAGCAGCCACACTGTAGTTATAGCACTTGGGGCCACTCCCACAACGTCCACTGTCCCAGAATTTCCATCCTTAGTAATCTTGACATTGTTCGCAATAGCGACACTCTGTATTGCAGCTTTACTTAGGAATAAGAACCGCAAATACAACGCCTGCTTGTAGATAGTTCCCTCTTGCATTAGCCAAATCTTGTAATTTCTCTATTCTGAACCTTTTGCGTTCGATATCGATCTTTGCTTTGCTCTCTTAGCCTAAAAGGAATGCCCGGTCTTGAGCTACTTCGATGAGATGTAAACGAAAAACCCGATCATGATTTTCTTCGTCGGAGTGGGAGATTAATCAGTTTGCCGTAGCTTTTTGTCAAGGGGTATTAAAAGACCATATCATTATTTGCTAGTTCGGATTGTCGCCCAAAGTACCTCAAAACACCTAGTGCTTTGGAGGTGTTTTCGAATTGAACATCGTCTTTTTGTTTTGTTGGCCGGACAAATCTTTGTTGTTCCAAGAAAGGCATTGCGGTTTTAAGGATAGTCGATTTGATTCCTGTTTTAGCTTCAATATCCAAAAGCGTGAGTGAGTGATTTTGCTCTAGAATTTCAAGAATTAAGACATAAAGCTCTAATTTGGATAGTTTTTGAGTGCTCACGTCAAATCGTTGCTCCATAGACCTTAGTGTTTAAACCCGTAAACAATTGTGTGAGTGTGTATCAACAACTACGCACTCCAAACAGTTTAGGGTCTAAGCTTTCATGTTACCTCGCAAACTCACGTGTTGAACCTTAATTTTTCGGAGAAAATGTTTTTGTTTCACTCAATAGGAAGGCGGTCTTGAGATGACTATGAGGTTGCGTTACTTAAATCACCAAAGCGGTTGCCTTCGTTTGCAGCTTGGAGCAAAACCTGTTGAGCGAGATCTAAGCGAATATTCATTGATTTTGTGTGCATTACTATGGGGCTGGTTTTAAGTATTTCTTTGTGAATGTCCACGTGACTCTCTATGGCTCTATTCATGGCTTTCAAAGATGGGATCATAAGGATTTCTTTGCTGCATTCGGGGCATCGAATAAAGCCATTCTTTTTCAAGAAGTCGTTTGGCTCCGACACTACTTTTACGTACATTTCTTGTAGTTCTTGATCGTTTTTTTGGATTGGTGTTTTGATTATTGCTGTTTTTTCCATTTGTTTATGCCCCTTTCTTTCTTTAGTCTGCTCTATCGACTCTGGTTTAATGACTCTGACTTAGCAATATTTCTTATAAAACGGTTCATATTACAGTCATATATATGTGGAGATTATGCCAGTTACGCTTCCTGACAATATGGCGAGTTTCAATCCTAAAAAACTGTCATTTAAGCTATGGACGTACTGCCGCAATTTACATATTTAATTAAAATAAGTATGGTCGAAAAATTATTTGGGCAATGTCAAGAATTAATCAACTTCAAACTGCCTTCAAAAACAAACTCTTCAGAAATGTTAACCTGCCTAGCTAACCATACCTTCAAGGACGAAGACAGCTGTGAAATTAAACCAACATACGTTATTAACTGAGAATTCTTTAATGCATAAACTTCGAAAGTGTTTTCGCCTTCTTTTAGATTGAAAGTTACCGTTTGAGCTTGATAAGCCAGTTTTTGGAAGTCTTTCCATTGGACACAACGCAAAGTAGTTCTTGGTGATTCTTGTGCCACTAAAACTGTTTTTGCTTCCAATGTCGTATCCTTAACTAACGCAGGTGTAGCGTTTTCTGGGGGATCAGCTTGTAGTTCGTTGACAAAATCAGTTATTTGTTTTTCAGTATGCATTATTTTGTCGAAAAGCATATCCATTTGCCCATTTATTTTTTCGTTCTTGTTAAGCTGACCAATGACCGTTGACAATCCGTTGATAAGCTGATCAAGATTTTTTTCATGTTCAACTAGGACACTGACTAAACCGCTCAAAGCATCAAAGGTCTTACCGTCTGAAGAAGAATCAGCCATTTTCTTTAGCTTCACAATTACTGTCTGGAATGCCTTGGCTCTTAAAGTATACTGACAAAACATAACACTCATTTCCACAAACCGCAAACGGTGACAAAGAATGGCAAATCTCTATATTCAGGAAGGATGTTAATTATGATGAATAGCACAGCCAAAATTTAATGAGTTGGCAAGCTACCTTGAATGCAAATACACAACCATTACAATACGCAAAATTGGCATCGATATTTGAAGCGTTGGGCGATCCAGATGCCCTAAAAATTCTTGACCAAGCAGAAAAAGGGTTCAAAAGTGGACGGGCAAACATAAAAGACCTCAACCTAACGCAGAGGAAGTATTATCGTAACCTTAAGAAACTAATCGATGTTGGGATGATCGCCCATTCGGAGGATAAGTATAGGCTGACTCGACTGGGCGAACTTTTGCATAATAATGTAATTAGCGATATCTCAAGTCTTTTGCTGGTTAAACAGAATTACCCCGAAATAATACAAAAAATCGGTAACAGAAGCGAGTTAACAGTTATCGATGATTACAAAAACCTGATAAAAATTCTCGAGTCTGCAATTGACAACTCAAAAACAGAGATACTCTTAGCAACAAGATACTTTGACTTAGGGGTAATTCAGAGCTTAGTTTATTCATTAGACAGAAATGTCAAACTACGAACGATAACAAGTGAAAAGATAGATTTTGCAGCGTTCATCAAATTATCGGGGGGGTTTCTTAGGAATATTCGTCCAAACCTAATGAAGTTCTCTTTAGGCGCTGGAAGCAACTATAGAACTGGATCTGTCCCGCTTTCTTTTATTGTCGTAGATCAAGAGATCGCTATTTTCGAAATTCCAAACGATCACTTTAAGATGGCATTTGTTACCACAGACAAGAAAACTTTAAGACTTCTGTCAGCGTTTTTCGGCGAGCTTTGGAATCGGTCGCCAAAACTTCGCCTTCCGACGTTCCAGTAGAAAATCGCTCGAGTGAGAGAGGGAGATGAGTTAAGTGAGAAGTAGGCTGATTGCATACATTCAGTTAATTAAACCTTTTAATAACTCAAAATCAACATTGTACTACGGTTTTTGCGCTTTAATTGGAAGTCTTCTTTCGGCGTCTTGGAAAATTCCTCTTGTAGCCTCCTTATCAGTTGCTACGGCAGTTACTCTTTCAGCTTTTGCGATATATGCAATAAACGATATTTACGATGTTAAAATCGACGCTATTAATGCTTCTGATAGACCTATCCCTTCTGGAAAAATAACATTAACTGAAGCTAAGTTGCTGACAGTTGGGCTTTTTGTCAGCAGCGCGATTGTTGCCTTATTGGTCAGCCTAAACGCATTTTTGTTTGTCTTGATTTTTTCGGCACTCGGAGTTGCTTATTCAGTTCCTCCTTTTCGATTTAAGGACGGTTATTTTGCGAACGTTTGCTGGGGATTAGGTATCGCGGTTGTTGTTATAGGTGGGGCAAGTGTGAGTTCAATTAACGCCAATGCATTGGTTGCGGCGTTTGCCTTAGCTTTCTTGACAAGCGGCTGCGGCCTAACTAAAGATCTAAAAGACATAGAAGGCGACAAAGCCCTTCATATTCACACAATCCCGCTTTTGTTAGGCGAGAAGAAAGCAATTAAATTTATGACCGTTATGTCCATCATTGGCTTTCCTTTGTTTTTTCTAAACATGCTGTTCTCAAAAATCAACCTAATTTACTTGACAACAATAAGTTTAACAATCTGTTTTTTCGCTGCGAGCTTAGTTGTTTTGTTTAAAAATCCAGGCTCGAAAGCTACATACAAGAAAGCATACAAAATACAGGCTGTCGCCGGCTTTCTCATCATCATTGCTTTCGTTCTATGCGCCCTATTTTAAGGAAAGACTATTGAAGACCCAAAAACGAAATGATTGGACACAAAATTAAGGTACCAGCGAAGAGCTTGCCTTTTTATTTTGTTCGAGTTTGTTGTCTTCGATTGTGCATAAGTTGCAAAGATCTTGAAGCTTGAAATGCAATCTGCTACTCCAGATGACAGAAAAGAGTTGGTAAGGCATTTTTGCCTGAAGTCAAGCCGTTGGCTTCTTGGGGGTTTCTGAACTAAGAAAATGAACAAGCACGACAACGACGACTAATACGACTACAATAATTACTACAGCAACTATAATCAGAGCCAACAGAAATGAATTGAGCGATCCAAATAGAGTTGTAAGCGGAAGTGGAAGCGGAAATGGAAATGCTGTGGGAGCAAAGTCGCGTTGAGCATTGAAAACTGTTCCGCTGTCAGCCCAAACATCCACTGTAACTCCATCCGTGCCATCAGAGTAAACTTTGTTTAAAGGTACGTTGATGCTCCAGTAGGGATACAGAGAAGCCGTGTCACGGGCTGTCGTCATAAGGCTAGCCGAAACTCCTGTCTCGTTAACGCCCAGGTCCTTCACTGTGACGGCTGTTCCGTTGCCCGAGTAAATGGTGTACGAATAGGTTTTAATGTAGTTAAGGGCAGTTTGGATGGCTTGCTGTTGGGAAACGGCGATTGTAGTGTTGCCCACGCTGTAGATGGCTCTGTTGTCCGAGAACGTTAATTGTGAGGACGTTTGGAAACCGTCGTTTGATAGAGTTAGGCTTACTCCCGAGTAATCTGCGCCGTTGTAGGTGTAGCTCCAATTAAATGTTGATGAGTAAGCTGTCGACACTATTTTGAGGTCGATATTGCCTGAGGTTTCAGTGATGTTTTTTTGGGGAGCTGCTTCGTTTAGAAGACTTACCATTTGGCCAACTGTGGAGTCGTTTGTCCAAACAAAATAATTCTGTATGAATTGTTTGGCGGAATTATAATTGTTAACTAATGCGGTAACTTGCCCGTTGCTGTAAAATTGGCATGACGTTAGAGAGTTATTGCTGAATTCGAAATCTGCAGTTGCAGTGGTTTTTGTTGTTAAATCGAGCCAGTAGTACAGGTTCTCGGTTGTGACTCCGAAAGGGGATGTCTCGAGAGTGTCAGAAGTTAACGTAGCTTTGAATGTGTTCAAGTTAACCTGCAACACGTCGCCCAGAAATGACAACGCCTTTGACTGGTCTGAGTTTGAATCTGAAATTATCTCTTGAAGCGGCTGTGGAACCAGTGAAGCAGGAATTTGCGGCACCGGACCGCTGATATTAAAGGGAGTCATAAGGGGATATTGGTCAACCACGCTGTCGGTAACCAAAGATGCACGTGGAGGAAAGGCATCTATCACGTAGGGGGAGTCGCCTATACCGTCGTTGTTCTGGTCTGTGCCGTTATAGGTGCTCCAGTAGTTGCCGCTTGAATTGTTGTCCCATGGACGAAGGGGAATCTGCGACGTTTCAGTGGGGTTACGCGAGTTTTCAGTTAGGAGTTCATTGTTGTTTATGAAGTTGTTGTGGTATATGGTTTGGTTGCTTAATAGGGTCTCAAAGGTTATTGCGCTTTGGCTGCTGTCTTCGATGTTGTTTTGGACTATTTCGTTTTCTGGATTAAAAATGTGGATGCCGACTTGATTGTTGACTATGGTGTTGCCGGCGATAAAGTTGAGGGTGTCGCCAAGGCGTATGCCTTCATTGTTGTGTTCAATGTCGTTACTAACTATAACGTAGTAGGGTGCGTAAATCTTGAAAGCGCTGTCACAGTAGGTTACTTGGCAGTTTTGCACCGTGTTGTTATCAAAGACTCCCAAAACGCCCGCAGCCCAATAGGCAATTTTAATGTTTTGGACAGTGACGTTGCTGCAGGTCATGTTTATCCCAACGCCTCCTCCGTTGCCATTAAGCGTATATCCTGCACCATCAAGAACAATGCCGTCTCGCTCAACTATTATTTGGCTGGAGCTATCAGAGGTTAACGTGAAGGTTTCTCCGTTGCGCTGAATCGGCGCAGAAGAGGGATCAATTGTTCCGTCAGGCTTGATGAATACCGTTTGCGTCGACGTTGAATGTGCAGATTGAACCGTCGCTAAACCTAAAATTAAAGTTGCCAAGACAAGAACAGTAAATGCCGTAAGCTTGTTCATTGCGGGTCAAGATAGCAATCAGCTGAGTCTGCTTTTATAATTTGCCCAAACCTTCTAGGGTAAGGATCTTTTCTGCTTGCCTATAAAGGCCTTTTAGATGTGCATTTTTGGAGATCTAATTAACCTTTGGAAGGGAGCAGCCGCACGTAAACAAACCCACATTCAAAAGAAAGCCGGTTAGTTAACTGTCAGCTTTGCTATCGTATTCTTCTACCATTTTTTTAACTTTCTTTTCCATCTTCAGTTCATAAGCGTGTTCGGGAACGCGTGGAGGCAGGTTTTTTCTGTCTTGCAGATCATCAGGCGTCACGATGCGTGTTTCGCCAGCTTTAACAATGACTTTTTCGCCGTCAATAAAGTCCTCAAAGTTTTCCTGGGCTTCAACTATCCAGTAACCTTCGCTTTTTGTTACAACTTTAACTTGGTATAATCCTCTATAGTAGCAAAATGATTCGCTCAAAAAAAGCACCTACAATATTAATTGTCGCCGACAAATAAAAACCGCTAGGGCTACCCTCCTTGCCTAAGTAACCTTTGTTTAAAGTGTGTATTCCTTGTTTTTCTCAGTAACCGTAATTTGGCTTTTGAGGCCACGCATGAACCCTGCAAACAACTCGGCATTTTCTGTGTGCACTGGAAAGATTCTTTTTGCATCAACAGTTTTGAGCGCCGATTTTAGCTGAAGCGGCATCATGTGCCCTGAAACGTGCACATGATACTGCGGCAACCCATAGTGACTAAGCCAGTTGACCAGACGTCCATAGTCAATCTCCATTTCCTCGTTGAATGGCTCTGAGGCCGAGAGAACATAGCAGCTACCTGCCGTCGGCTTAAGAGAAATAAGTTCCTCAAAATCATAAAAGCTAACTGCCAAAACTACTTTGCACTGCTGCTTCGAAACCTCGAAAACATCCAAAACCTTGTTTTGGCCATCAAAGCGTTCAAGCAAACCCTGCTCCCATTTGTCATAGCGTTTCTTCGACTTTCGAAAAATCAACAGACCGTCATCATCTAGCGCTGGAACCTTAAGGTGCACGTCATTTCGAAGTGCATCTAGCAGGTAGGCTTGTTTAAGTGAAACAGCAAGACAACGCTGATGCTTCTTGGCTATTTGATAAAAGGTGTTTAGGCGGTCAATATCCGAGTATCCGAACTCAGCAAGCACGATGCCATCAACTTGCTTGGTGATTTTATCCAGTTTCGCTTCAACTTCTACTTCGTTGGAGACAGTTGCCCCTGTCATGTTGGTTGCTTCAGTCACAATCGCCATCGGCTTCGACTCTGCGGCTTTCTCCACAAACTCCTGAGTCATTTCGGGTTTGGCACCGTGGTCACGGAAGTCACCCGTATAAGCTATTGTGCCATTTGAAGTGTGAATCAGAAACCCGTAGGCACCTGGAACAGAATGATCTACGTGGATTGGCTCAACAGTGAGGTTGTCAATTTGGATTTGGGTTCCTGTTCGGAAAACATTGAAGGCGATGTCTGCCACGTTGAATTCCAAGTCTGTGTGGCGGATGCTGCTCAACGTTCGCAAAATGGTTTGTGTTGTCTCGCCACAGTACACGGGAATCTCCCGTTTAATAAACGACAAATAAGCTGAGTGATCAAGGTGACCATGGGATAAGAAAACGGCGTCTAAATTTTGCGGCTCCGGATCAAACTTGTATATGCCGCCTATGTTGGGCAGGATTCCGAGTTCTTGAAGACTTTTCTCATTGCGTGGTGAAAGATAAGGCGGTGAGTAAAACTGTTTTTTAGCTGTAAACGACATACCAAAGTCAAAGAAGACGCGAGTATCTCTGTCTTGGAGAAGGATTTTGTTTCCGCCTATCTCGTTGACACCGCCATAGAAAGTTAGCGTTGTCTGGTTTTTCACCATTCACTTCACTTTAGCGGCTCTGTTTTTTTGCAGACATTCGCGATAACTGAGATGATGGACCACATTGTGAATATACCAAAAACCCGCGTGTACTTGGATGTTCCAGCTTTTCGGATGTCTTTTACATCTCCGCCAGCTGTTAGGTAACCTTGTATGAACGCTTTTGCAACGGTTTCAGCTTTAGCTGCACCGTTTATGGGGTAAATGTAGTGTCCTGCATAGTAAAGGAACACCGCTATATCCCAAGCTTTGTCACCGTTACCGTTTTGAGATGCTTGCTCAAAATCAATCATGTAAATCGAACCGTCGGGCTTAACCAGCATGTTGTCAGGTTTCGTGTCGCCTAACACAATGTTATGGGCATGCACCTTAGCTATTATTTCGCCCGCCTTCTTCAGCAGCGACAGCTGACCTTCGACGTTATTCTCTGGTTGAGCAGCTGAGATTTCTTTAATGGCTTGGCTGAGGCTTACTCCTTCAATGTACTCCATGAAAATCAAGCGTTCCGCATTACTGACATGCAAGATTTTTGGGACATTAAAGCCTGCGCTGAGCAAAAACTCGTTAATCGCATATTCCTTTGCAAGCCTAGCTTGAGCTGGAATTACTAAGGTTCTTGTTGCAAGCGCCCAAATCGTCAGGGGAAACCATTTGAAACCTGACATATCTTTGAAGCGTTTGGCCAACACTTTGGTTTGTGTGCCGTTCCCATGAACGTTGATTAGGTAAACGTCGTTGAGCATGCCGCCGAGGGGTTCCACATCAACGTCTTCGTTTTTGCCCTTCAAAAGCATACTTTGAGCGAACCCTTTAATGTCAATCTTGTTAGACAACGAAAGTAAACCCTTCGAGGTTTCAACAAACACGTATTTCTTTGGATCTATCGAGATGTAAGGTTGCTCTGGGACCTTGCGCCAGTTAAGCTTTTGAGTTTTCAAAAAAGCCTCAGTATTCTGAGAAAAAACAGTTGCCAATTGGGGTAACAACCCGAAAAAAGACGTAAAGACTGTTCTTGGAGCGTTCTTTGAAAGGTTAACTATTTTGATTCGTGGGTCTTGGCACTGACGCAAAAACTTTGGTGCAATTATGATGTTCTCGCTTTTAAAAAAGACTTTTCCATCAGCCTCAAGTTCCCGCAAAGCTTCTATGTACCCGCTCAGTAACGTGCTTTCTTTTGCAGCTAAAGCGTTAGTCATATTTGAGATGTCAAAGCTTAGTATGGGGAACACTCGGATTCGGTTCAAAAGCGTTTCATAGAGGAAGTATTGAGGTTGAATTTGGATTCGGTTGATAAGCTCCGGGAAACTTGCTGCTAGATTTTCAAGTAACTCAAGAATTAAACGTTTCTTTAGAACTACCTCTTTTTTGAATAGATATTCCTCGCCAAAGAGGGCGGTGTAGGGAAAAACCAGTTTGCTTGCCATCGCTTCCCCCAAAATACCTGTTTCGATATCCCGCTCGAAAACGCTTCGGTCAACGGCATATACGAAGATCGTTCTCTCATTCACTGTCTTTATGTAACTCATTATTCTAGGTTGAAACGCAGTGACTATCAGCAGTACATGCACAATCGTTTTTTCGTTAAATGCCGTTGCCGAGTAATTGTCAACATATGCAATTGCCGTGATGTTTTCGGACCCAGAGACATGTCTGCAGAAATCAAATATTTGATTCTCTAACGCTTTGTTTTCAGCATTACTGATTTTTTGCAACCCGTCACCGATGCTAAATTTAACATTGAAATAGCATCTCCACGTACTTAAAAAGAGTTAACTATAAGGAATTTTTTTACGCTTATCCTAACAACATTCTGAAAGGCTTGGTTTGCTAGAAAGGCTAAAGCTTTTGCTTTAAGGAACCTCTAAGGCTAAACGCCCTATCGGTCCACTTCGGCCTTTCCCAGCAATAAGGCTTACTGTCTGCGCTGATGACTCAAGGGCTAATGCAGCATTTGGTTGAAGAGTTATTTTACGGCAAATCAAGTTCAATGATTCTTCGGTGAAGTTTAGCATGTTTTGCCCAGTGTTGGTGAGACGATAAACTTTGCGTGGGCGATCAAAATTCATGTTCCATTCGCTTTTAACGAAACCTTTCTTCTCTAATGTGCCAAGCAGTGGGTAAATGGTTGATGGGCCAAAATAGACGCCAAAGCTTTTGCGGATTTTCGTGATTACTTGGTAGCCGTGCATTGGTTCTGTGCTCAGGAATTGTAGTATTATTAGGTCCAATAAGCCTTTCATAAGCTTCGTTGATACCTCTTTTTGTGACTTTACTGATTCCAACATTTTTTGCACCTGGTTTCTGTTTGCGTATATGTCCGTGTTGCGAACATATCTTGTATATGTACTCTCAATACACGCGGATATAAAGCTTCATACATACCTTAAGCATACAAAAAAATAAGAAAACACCCCCAAAACCCACAAAATAACCCAAAATTTTCAACCATCCAACATCCCAGCAAACAACAACAAGAACTAAAACAAGGCAAAAACAGCAAAAAAGGAACTGTACAACAGGTATTCACAAACAAAATAGGCAAAGAGCAATCTCATATTTCACACTTCAGAAAAACTTAAACGATGTCACAGATTGAGATTGAACCCAATGTTCCTATTCATTTGACACATATTTCCATGGAAATTCTTGTTTATCTAAGTCTGGTATGAAAAAGCTTTTATCTTAAAATAGATCACAAAAAGTAGGAGAAAAATCGATGACTCTTGAATCAAGCAAAAACTTGGGCGGTATAGGTGCAATTATTTCTTTTATCGGATCAATTGGCTTTCTTTTTTATCAATATCTGATAGGGCTATTAGTAGTGGGAGTAATACTGATCTTTGTTGCATTGCGTGGTTACGGCAACTACTTCAAGGAAACAGGAATCGTCGCCAATGCAATTTACGGNNTTTACGGTCTAGTAACCAGTATAGTCGGGATAGCTGTCACTGGAATCGTTGGAATCTTCATTGTTTTCGATACAAATATTGTAAAGAATTTTCTTTTAGACCTCTGGCCAACGTGGAACCAAAGCTGGTCTACGCTTCCATCTATTGCTAGCACAACTCCAAATACAACTAACCTTCCCAACGCAGGTTTAGTGAATTTTTTCGGTGCGGTTTTCGCTTTAATCGTCGTTATTTCGGCTTTTGCGATAGTCTCAGCCTTCTTTGTCAGACGCTCGCTTAAAATTGTCGCTGTAAAAACTCTCAACAAATGGTTCGCGACCTCAGGGTTGGTATTGTTAATTGGTGCATTTCTGATGCTAGCCTTCTTGCTTCCCGGCTTGCTTGTGATTTGGGTTGCAGAAATTATTTTAGCCTTCGCATTCTTCGCCAAGACCGCAGAGCAGCCCCAACAAATGCAAACAAACACTGCTCCTCCTCCCACGTCAACACCCGTCTTAGTCTAAGCAATCTCAAAAACCTTATTTTTTTTTGTTAATATTCGACGGATGCTAATTTGTAATTTTATCTGCCAAGGTGTTTATTGGAACTATGGTTTGTTCCCTTTTTGAGAGGTTCCTAAGCATCACTGAGCCTTCTTTGAGTTCTCGTTCGCCGACAATCACTGCGTAATCGACTTTGCGTTTGTCCGCGTCTTCGAGCGCTTTAGCCATCTTGCGACCCATTACCTCAAACTCCACAGCTGCCCCAGCGTCCCGAAGCATCTGCGCAATTTTTAAGGCTTCAACTTTCAAAGCGTCGTTAACTGAGAGCACCAATACTCGTTTCCCAATTTTTGCTGCAAACTCAGTTTTCTGTGTCTGCAGGGCGATGGCAACTCGGTCTATTCCATGTGCGCAGCCGACGGCAGGAGTAGGTTCTCCTCCGAACAGCTCAATAAGCCTGTCGTATCTGCCGCCCCCGCCCAAGGCAATATCAAGCTGTGGAATGTACACTTCAAAAATTACGCCCGTGTAGTATTCCAAGCCTCGTGCAAACGCTGGTTCAACAACCTGCACAGGGCATCCACTTTCAACTACGAGTTTGAGGACCTCGCCAAGGTTTTCGGCGGCACCTTTGGCCTTATCGCAGTCAGCGACGTAAGATTTGATTTTTTCAACTGTTTCAAAACAGTCATTGCTCTTTAGCTTAAGCAACCCATCTAGCATGTTTCGGCAGTGCTCATTTGGCGCAAGCTTAAGCGCTTCTTCATATTCTTTTTTGTCCATTCGTTGAAGGATTGCGTTTTGGGTTTTCTCTTCAACGCCCTCTTGGCTGAGGATACCACGTATAACGCCTATGTGGCCAATTTTGAAGGCGTAACTCTGCAGCCCAAGCGACTTAAGTAACCTATTGGTAAGCAAAATTATCTCTGCGTCCGCTTCAGGACGGGCTGAGCCAAGCAACTCAAAGTTTGATTGCCAAAACTCTCTGTAACGACCTTTTTGCGGCTCATCATAACGGTATACGCTGCCGACCGAGAACAGCCTGAGGGGTTTGGGCTCGTTTTTAAGTGCTGTTGTGGCTAATCTTGCGATTGATGCCGTGAATTCAGGTCGCAATGCTACCTGCCGCTCGCCGAGGTCTTTGAAAATGAACATGCGTTGGCGGATTTCCTCGCCTGACTTTGCACTTAAAAGCTCGAGAGGTTCCACCACCGGCGTTATAACTTCTCTGTAACCGTAAAGCATCGCTGTTTCTCGGGCTTTGCTGATAATGTTTGTGAAGGCTGCAGCTTCTTCGCCGACTAAATCTCTCATTCCGCGGACTGTTTGAAAAGCTGGCATGCGTTTTCCCCTATGTCTCAATCTTTAGATGGTACAGTTATTCTTTAAACTCTTTCGGGCTCAAGTCATTGATGGAAAATCAATTTTGCTGTTTTGTGCTCAGTTGTTTTCTTATCATGAGAAAAAGCGATGTGCCCAGCGCTATCGTAAAGACGGCTGCAATGAGGCTCATTACGTCTCAAGCTTTCCATGCTGGTATTGACATCTCAAGATACCTCAGCGAGCCTAACAGCAAAAACAAAACCGCAGCTCCAGCTAGTTCAATAATTAGTGATAACAATATCATGCCGATAACGCTTATGATCAAAATTCTTCGCAGACGTTTCTTGATGGCACCCTCAGTTTCGCCTAGTACTACTTCAAAATGTCTTTTAACTCGTTTAGAAAACCAACAATAATTTCCTTTAAGGACAACTTTTTTGTTTCCTCAGGCAATCAGTTTCACCTAAAACTAAAAAGATGTAGATAGAGGGCAATAAAGCTTCAAAATTCTTTTTCATAAGTAAATTTCTGTTTCAACGGTAAAGCCATGCAAGCGGTTCATTCCACAACCGAAACAAAACCCGCTTTAAGACCAAAATATGACTTTTCAGGAGTTTCTACTTTTGTTCGGGGAAAGATTGAAAACGAGAAATGAAGATTGTATTTAGCCAGATACCCATGGTTGACACTTTTTATTTGCACCTACAATTCAGGGACAAAAAAGGTGGTTGGTCGATTAACTTACCCTTTTTGTGCAATCGATGCGGAGTTTGCTGCGTACTGGAAGATTTTTTGATGGCTGGCGAAATCACCGCCAAACCCAAAGAGCACCCCCAAGTTCACGCCAAAGTAAAAGCCCTCTTCGACGAGATAGGCAAAATATGGCAAGCAGACGAAGCAAAATACGACAACTACATCGCGCACACACCTTGCCCATTCCTAGTCAATAACGACTGTTCCATCTATGAATTTCGACCCTTAGGCTGCCGACTTTTCCCCAACACCACATTTGGTATGCTAACCCAAGACTGCTCTTCGCTCACCCGATTTAAAAAACAGCGTACCGCTCTCAAAAAAGGCAAATCAAACAAGGAGTCTTATCATTTCGTAGGAAAAACAGTGGGCTCAACCAAGAATGACGAATCTGTTAAGTCAGCAAAGTTTACCGAAAAGCAATATCAAACCTGCATAGGCAAGCTATGCCAGGCAGGCATAACAGACGACGAACTATCCCTCTTCCACTACTTCAACGCAAAAAAATAAAGAATAAAATTAGAAATATCATTGCGGTTTGTAAGCTTCTGCTTCTATGCGCATCATGCCCACATGAACTGTGCCGTCTGCGTCAGCCGGGTGCAGTTCAAGGTAACGGTTAACTACATATTCCACAAACGTTTGCCTTAGCTCTACGGGTAGGCGATCAGTAAACGGTAGCCATGTAGTGCGTACCCACCCTGCTAAGCCTTCAACGCCTTGGTGCTTCATGTCTTTGGGAAAAAGCTCAACTCGAATCGGCATCAGTCCAGCCTCCTTGAGGAACACTTGGTACTCTTGTTGGTTGTAGAAGCCATAGGGAAAAGCCATGCCGCTGAAGTAACTCTTCCAAGGCTGCATCGTCACCAACTCGTTTATTATGCTTAGAATGTCCTTTGCGTTGCCTTTGCCTGCCATCTGAAACAGAAGCCTGCCGCCGGGTTTGAGGCTTCTCTGCACTCCTGCGAGCACCGCTTTTTGGTCAACAATCCAGTGCAGCGCAGCATTAGAAAATGCCAAGTCAAATTCCGCCTTATAAGTTAGGTTTCGGGCATCCATTACTTTGAAAGAGAGGTTCGGGTACTCTTCTGTTGGGAAAGTGGTTTTTGCGAGTGTTATCATTTTTTCTGAGCTGTCCACGCCGACTGCTCTACCATTGCGCAGGCATCGTGCAAGTTCCGCTGTGATTTTGCCGTCGCCGCAGCCGATGTCAAGTAGCGCCTCGTTTCCCTTCAGCTTCAGTTTGGGAATAAGTTCCTGTGCCCACTGAAACTGGTTTGCGCTGTTTTTGGCGTAGTCCTGAGCGTTCCAATTATAGCCGACCTTTGCCATATTTTCACCGTTATTTGAAGGTTAATTGTGAGACTGAGTAATGGACGATTTCGCCTCGGCGGTTCATTACTGCAAGAACTAGCTCCTTCTTTTGGCTTTGGCACTGCTGCAATGCATCGGCTAATTCATTGATGCCCAGCGGTTTGCCCTCCTGAGCGCTCAGCACAAGGTAGGGCGCTGTGTCTTTGCCGTAGCCTCCTCGCTCGTACATTCGGAAATCAATTCCAGTGCCGAAGCCTTCCCGCGCCACATACCCACGGCTTCTCAGGTCACGGTAAACCAAAAAGCTAGCCCAAGCGTTCTCGTTTTTCGCTTCGTAGCAGTGCAAGATGGTTTGGAAATCCACAGTTTTGCGGCCTTCACCTTTGACTTCAAGCATGCCTTTATCGGTGAGGTATAGTGCCTCGTAGTAGGTAAGTGTGAAAACCCCGTTTTCCATTGTGCCGTAGCCTCTGGAAGTCAAGGCATCTATGTTGCTTTGGTCAGCTACAACAACGCCTTTCTCGGCTAGGGTGCCACTGGTTCGAAATTCAGGAGGCTGTTTCTGGGTTTCGGTCATTATTAAACCAACTGTGATAGGCTTCTTTTGGATTTGTTTACTCTTTAACGTTATGCTACAATCTAAAAAAAATTATAAAGAAAAAAAGTCAACTTTGATTAAACGTATCCGTTCATTGAGGCACCTAATAATCTTAGTTTAAAATTAAAAATCAGCCTAAACTGAACATGCAATAAATATATTAAGAGAGAGCGGCGTTTATTTAGGAATCGAAAGCCTCAGCTGGCTTTTTGGGTGTGAACTTTACGGTTTCAAAGAGAACGGGCGTACCAAACAAAACTCTTAGAAACGAAGTTCCAAAGGATTTTCCGATCGTTGGAATAGGCGCTTCTGCAGGCGGCTTAGAAGCGTTTAGAGTATTGCTTGAGAGCTTGCCCACAGATACCGGTTTGGCCTTTGTAATAATCCAGCATTTAGCCCCAAGTCAAGAGAGCTTGCTTACAGAAATCCTATCAAGATTTACTACGATGCCCGTTTTACAAGTTGAAGATGGAGTGAAGGTTGAACCCAACCACGTTTACGTGATTCCGCCGGGATCAACCATGACCTTAATTGACGGCGCTTTAAAGCTAATCCCAAAAGGTAAATCCCTAAGGCCCATTGATGTTTTTCTAAGCTCTCTTGCGTCTGAACGAAAAACCCAGGCTATTGGTGTTGTCCTTTCAGGAACAGGAACCGATGGAACTGAAGGGCTCAAAGCAATTAAAGTCGAAGGCGGCATTACTTTCGCCCAGGAGCCTAATTCTGCTCAGTATGCGGGTATGCCTCAAAGTTCAATATCAGCCGAGGCAGTTGATTTCATTCTTGAACCAAATGAAATTGCAAATGAGCTTTCAAAAATTGCGAAGAACCCACAGTTAGTTCGCGCTGAGTTAAACGCTCAGGAACCAAAATTCCAAAAAGAAACAGGCTTACGAAAAATCTTTGTTTTACTTAAATTTACATTCAACGTGGACTTTACTCATTATAAAGAAACAGTGGTCAGCAGACGTATTGCTCGCCGTATGGTGATCAATCATATAGACAACGTATCGATTTATGCTGATTACTTGGAAAACCACCCAGCTGAGCTAAAAGCATTATTTAGTGATATGCTAATCGGGGTCACTAGCTTTTTCCGTGAGCCTGACACTTTCCATATTTTAAAAGAAACGGTTTTTCCAGAGCTTCTTAAAAATCATTCTTCAAAAGAACCTTTAAGAATCTGGATTCCTGGATTCTCCACGGGCGAAGAAGCATACTCATTTGCTATAGCGCTTCAAGAATTCTTTGTTGAAAAAGGCATTGAAACGGTTTCAGTGCAGATTTTCGGTACTGACGTGAATGAGAAAAACGTGGAGAAAGCCCGTCAAGGAATTTACCCAAAGAGTATAGCAGCTGATGTCTCGGAAAGTCGGCTTAAACGATTCTTCTCTAGCTCTAATGACAACTATCAAATTGCAAAGTCGATCCGTGACATGTGCATATTTGCAAAACAGGACCTAACAGCCGATCCACCTTTCTCGAACTTGGACCTCATTAGCTGCCGAAATATGCTTATTTATTTTGACGCACAGCTACAAGAGAAAATTGTTCACGTCTTGCATTATGCATTAAAGCTAAACGGGTTTCTTATTTTGGGCGAATCCGAAAGCATAGGTAAATTTACGAATCATTTCGAGCAGGTACAGAAGAAGAGCTTTATATACACAAAAAAGAAAGCTCAGCCGCAAGTCAATTTTGGTTTTGAAGCCGCTGCTTTTCATGCAGGGAAAGAAGTCGTAAAAGAAACGTCGAAAAAAGATGCCTTTGCGCTTTTAAAGGAGGACGTGGATCGACTACTCGTAACAGATTATGTCCCGGCGACGCTTTTAATCAACTGTAACCTAGATATTCTTGTTTTCCGTGGAAACGTCACACCTTTTCTCTCAGCCGAATCAGGACAAACAAGTTTGAATGTTGCAAAGATAATTCGAAAAGAGCTCAGGTCAGAAGTTCAAACAGCCGTTTACAAAGCAAAAAAAGAAGACAAACCCGTTAAACAAGAGGCAATAAGTCTGCGATTTGGAGAACACCAAAAGACAGTTAATATTCAAGTAATACCGCTGCACACGACACAGTATAAAGAACCCTTCTTTTTGGTTTTAATTGAAGATGTTAGTTCCGCTGCTGCAGAGTTGCGTAAAACCATTGAGCTGTCGACTACGCCTGAAGGAAGAGAAAACGTTAAGGACAACCAAATTCGTGAACTCAGAGAAGAAATAGCCTCTTCTAAGCAATCGTTGCAGTCAGTTATTGAGACGCAGGAAGTAACCAATGAAGAATTGCGCTCGGCTATGGAGGAGGTGCAGTCAAGCAACGAGGAACTGCAAAGTACAAACGAGGAATTAGAAACCGCAAAAGAAGAGCTTCAATCAAGCAACGAAGAATTAACCACTTTGAATGATGAATTAAAGAACCGAAATCAAACGCTCGGCATGCTGAGCGATAACCAAGCGAACTTGACTAGGAACGTTGACCCAGCAGTTGTAATGGTAGATGGTAACTTGAGAATTAGGTTGTTCACGCCGTCTGCTCAAAAAATTCTTAACCTCAGTCCATCTGACACTGGGATACAAATAAACAAGTTGCGTCTTGCCATTTCGGTCCCGGATTTAGAGGAAGTCATCTCAAAAGTAATCACAACACCTGCAGCGTTGACAAACGAGGTTGTTGATGAAAAGGGTCGCTTCTACGAAATGCGTGTTCGACCGTATATAACGGAAAGCAACAAGATAGATGGCGCGGTATTATCTTTTATAGATATTAATTTATTGAAAGAGCATGAAAATAAACTGAAAATCGAAGAGCTAAAGTACCGGACTCTTGCTGAAAACTCCCCAGATATTATTGCAAGGATCGACAAAAGCCTACGTTATCAGTATATTAATTCAGCTTTTGAAAAAACAACTGGGTTAACTCTAAATGACTTCGTAGGCAAGACAAACCAAGAAATAAATTTGCCATCAAAATTCGCCGACTCATGGACTCAAATTCTACAAAATGTTTTTCAAACTGGCAAAGAACAAAAAGGCGAATTTGAATTTCCAAGCCTTGACGGACTGAAGATTTATCAGTATGTGGTTGTTCCCGAGTTTTCCTTTAATGGTACTATCAATACATTATTGACTATTTTGAAGGATGTCACTGAAAGCAAAAAATTAGAAAATGCGTTAGCTGAAAGTGAGCAAAAGTACCGTACAATTGTTGAGACTGCAGCGGAAGGCATAGTCATCGCTAAACTCGACGGTACTTACACCTTTGTTAACAATAGGTTGGCTCAAATGTTTGGCTACTCAACTGAAGAGCTTCTCAGGAAATCAAGCTTTGACCTCCTATCTAAAGCAGAACAACAAAGAAAAGCTTTGCAGATGAGAAACGAATTGGAAAATAAACAGGTTCAGTATGGAGAATTTGAGTTTTGCCGCAAAGATGGATCTGTTCTGTGGGCAGCTTGTAATGCTTCGCCATTATTTGACGAGAGCGGAAAACACATAGCCAACATATCATTATTTAGCGATATTACCGAACGAAAGAAAGCTGAAGAAGCGCTTAAGGAAAGTGAGGTCAAGTTCCGGACAGTTGCTGATTTCGCGTACAATTGGGAATACTGGATAGCTCCTGAGGGTAACCTGATTTATGTTTCGCCTTCATCTAATAGAATCACAGGCTACACTGCTGAGGAATTCATCAAAGACCCCAAGCTTCTCACCCGAATCGTTCACCCAGAAGACAGATTAGTTGTTGGTTCCCATTTTGACCTCATAAGTTCCTGCGACATGCAGGCTGTTGATTTTCGAATTGTAACCCGCACAGGCGAGATACGTTGGATTTCGCATTCATGCAAAGCCGTCTTCGACGACACTGGAAAATGGATTGGTCGACGTGCCAGCAACCGAGACATAACCGAGCGCAAACAAATTGAACAAGAGTTATCTATCTTGCTTGAAAAATCGCATCAACGTGAGTCTGAGATTTCGGCCCTATTGAAGGCATCAAAAATAGTCTTGCAAAATAAGGATTTCCAGGATTCTGCCAGAGCAATATTTGACGCTTGCAAAGAACTACTGGGGGCAACAGCTGGTTATGTTGCACTTTTGAGCGAAAATGGAAAAGAAAACCAAGTTCTGTTCTTGGATGCAGGAGGACTTCCCTGCACGGTTGACCCTTCGCTACCCATGCCTATTCGCGGACTGCGCGCTAAAGCTTACAACTCTAAAAAAGTGGCAATTGAAAACGATTTTAACGAAAGTCAATGGAAAAAATTCATGCCTGAAGGGCATGTGCAACTCAAAAACGTATTATTTGCGCCATTGACTATTGAAGGACGAGTAGTCGGAGTAATTGGTTTAGCGAATAAAGAAAGTGGATTTACCGAAAGAGACGCTCAAATGGCGGAAGGTTTTGGAGAAATAGCTTCCGTTGCCTTAGCCAACAGCAGAATGCTGGAAAAGCTGGAAGAAAACGAGAAAGAATTAAAAACTTATTCTGGACATTTGGAAACCCTCGTTGAGGAACGCACTAAACAGCTCAGGGATTCAGAGAGGTTAGCGGCTATTGGCACTGTGGCAGGCATGGTTGGTCATGACATTCGAAATCCGCTGCAGGCAATAACTAGCGATGTCTATTTGGCTAAGAGCGATTTGACGGTTACTCCTGAGAGCGAGGAAAAGAAGTGTGTATTGGAAAGTTTGCAGGAGATTGAACAGAACATTGAATACATTAACAAAATAGTTGCTGACCTGCAAGACTTCGCTAAGCCGCTAACGCTAAAAATTGAGGAAACAGACCTTGAAAGGACAGTTCAAGCTGTATTTGCTACGCTTCAGATACCAGAAAACATAATTGCAACATATTATCTCGAAAAAGATTTTCATAAAATAAAATCTGACCCAACGTACTTGAAAAGAATCCTGATAAACTTGTCTAACAACGCCATTCAGGCTATGCCGAAGGGAGGAAAACTAACAATATCGGCTACCATCAACAATGGGAAAGCTATCATCGCTGTTCAAGACACAGGAGAAGGCATACCTGAGAACGTCAAAAGCAAAATATTCACTCCGTTAATGACCACTAAATCGAGGGGACAAGGCTTTGGATTAGCTGCCGCCAAAAGATTCACCGAGGCAATGGGTGGAACAGTAACATTTGAAAGTGAAGTAGGCAGAGGAACAAAATTTATAGTTGAATTGCCCTTTTAGTTTTGGCAAATTTGTATATAAATCGTCTTTTAAAAAACTAAATGGGAATAATAATTACGGTTTAACTTTTACAGTTTGTAAATATTATTTGGGTTGAGTCTAACAAACAAATAAATGGGTACTTGAACTAAATGCTGTGTTAGGGATTCAACTTGGTCTCTGAAAAAATAACACATTTCCACGGATGCCAAATGGCAACATCCAATTCCGTGAAACAACACAAACTAAGGAAGCTCATAGCGTGCCTATCAAGCAAAACGGGGCAAGGCAAGGAGCTAATTTCACTTTACATACCTCCCGGCACATCAATAAATGAGGTGGTCACAAGTGTCAAGAAGGACCCAGATTGTTCTGTAGCGAAACCAGAGAACGTTAGAGAAGTTAAGGATCGCCTCCAAGCCGCCATCAAAAGTGTAGTTGAGCATCTGAAGATGCAGAAGGAAATTTCTGGAAATGGACTTGCTTTGTTTGCCGGCGCTTTTGCTGCGTGCAGTCTGGATAGCGAAGTTTTCAATGTCGAAGAAATTTCCCCACCCGAACCGATTACTAACTATCTCTACGAAGTCAACGACCATTTTCATTTGGAGCCGCTTCGGGAAATGCTTAGAAACCAAAAAGTTGTAGGGTTTGTTGCCATAGATTCAAAAGAAGCCAGCTTTGGAGTGCTCAATGGTGAACGACTCGAATTACTTGAGAACATCACTTCTGGAATTCATGGAAAGTCAGGAAAAGGCGGATCAAGCCAACGAAGATACGAGCGTGAACGTGACACAGAACTCACACACTACTTCCACCGTGTCGCAGAGCATGCCACAAAAGCATTTCTTGAAAACAACAAAATAGCCGCGCTAATAATTGGAGGGCCAGGCACAACTAAAGAGGATTTTCTAAAAGGAAATTACCTCCATTATGAATTAAATAATGCGCTTTTAGGAACAATTGACACACAATCCGCCGGCAAAGAAGCGATAAAAGAGATGCTTGACAAATCAGCCGAGACACGCAAGAATATGTGTGCTCCCGAAGAGAAGAATGTCATGCAGCGCCTTTTGACAGCTATAGGCAAACAAGACAATTTGGCTACATACGGCTTCGACCCTGTTTTAAACGCGCTAAAAAATGGTAGCGCAGAAGTTGCATTATTGACAGATACAACTGATATGGTTGAAATTGTTGCTACCTGCAAGAAATGCGAGCTGGCAAAGACAATGATCGTTGAGATGGCAAGGAAAGTTCAAAGCATGCAGGAAATGATATCTACTCCTTGCGCACGATGCAGCGCTGTTGAATATGCGATGGAGGAGAAGGATATTGTGGATGTCTTAGAGGACGTTGCTTCGCAGACAAATGCAGTTGTTGAGGTGATTTCTTCTGAATCGGAGGAAAAAGCCAAGCTCACGGCTTTGGGTGGTTTTGCCGCTATTTTAAGATACAAATCCAGACAAGCAGACCGTTAATCATTTTGTTTTTTGTTTATTTCAGTGCTCATAATCGAAAAGATGGGGAGACCGTGATATATTGCGATTTTTGTAATCTTGTTTATGTATACTTCAGTAATAAGATTTGTTTAGCCAATTACAAACCCTGATTGAAACCGGTTTCGCCGTCCTCAAGAGGGCTACTGGCTACAGACTGAAAGGAGATCCAGAAAATGATTGAGAAAAAACTAAAAAAACCAATTATAGCAATTCTTGCGGTGCTTTCTATTTCACTAATAATTTTTGCAGCCTCATGCGGCTCGGTCCATGCAAGCGGTGGGTCAATTGCGATAGCAAACATCTACCCCCAAGAAGGAGGCACTTACAGTTCTATGGACAATTTCAGTTATCAACTTACAGCAGTTAACACTAACACGACTGTTTCAGTAAGCATTGACGGTGGACCACTCATACCCATGATTTTTCAAGGCATAAACAATGAAGTGGTCAACGGCGATACCGTTTCTCGCGACTGGTACACCTGGCAGGTAACAGTTTCCACCATCAAAGACTCTGGCACTCACACATTCCAATTTTTCAGCCACTATTATGTATGGCAAGACGCTGGTCAATACTGGTCTGAATTAAATGCTTGCTCCACAATCTACTCATTCACAATTAAAAATAACATTCCAACGCAGCCTACTGCAATACCAACAATAACGCCTAACCCACCACAACTGCAGGCGATTCCAGAATTGCAACCTTGGATAATTATTCCATTTATCGCAGCAGCCTTACTATCAATTGTGTTTGCTAGAAAGAGAATACCACAAAAATAATTCCCTATTTTTGGCAGATTATTTCTGCTAAACAAAAGCGTTAGTTAGTTAACGCAATTTTTTGAATAAACCAAAATCTTTGCTATAATACACCTGAGTTTCACAGATTATAGCTGACACATATTTGAGCGGGGTTATATCAAACGCTGGGTTCATGACCGCTACCCCATCTGGCGCACTTTGACATGTGCCAAAGTGGGTGACTTCTTCAGGCTTGCGCTCTTCAATGATGACATCTGCTGCCTTGTGCGTGAGGTCGAAAGTCGATTTTGGGGCTGCAACATAAAACGGAATGCCATGTTCATGAGCCAAAACCGCTACACTGTAAGTTCCAATCTTGTTCACAACCCCATCCTGCACTATTCGGTCGGAGCCCACAATAACCTTATCCACAAGCCCCTCGCTCATCACATAACCCGCCATGTTATCGGTAATCAAAGTCACAGGTATGCCGTCGCGTTTAAGCTCATAAGCCGTAAGCCTGGCACCCTGCAGCAGCGGACGGGTTTCGTTGGCTATAACTTTGATTTTCTTGCCCTCCTCCCAAGCCGCACGGATCACGCCCAACGCAGTGCCGTATTCTACTGTTGCCAACTCGCCCGCGTTGCAATGAGTCAAAATAGTGTCGCCATCTTCGATAAGCACTGAGCCATTCCTGCCGATCGCATGGTTCTGTGCCGCATCCTCATCAGCAATCTTCTGCGCCTCCTCAATTACTGCCGCCTTGATTTCCTCAACGTCGCCCTTGATGCTTTTGGCTTTGTTTAAAACTCGATCTACGCCCCAAAACAGGTTAACTGCGGTGGGTCGCTGGGATTTGATAGTCGCGCCTGCCTCGTCCAGTTCAGCGAAAAGTTTCTCCTTGTTTTTTGCTTTTGAATGGTAAGCCGCCAAAGCTACGCCGAATCCTGCAGCGGCACCCAAAAGCGGAGCGCCTCTAACGCGAAGCACCTTTATGGCTTCCGCCATCTGGTCAACTGTTTTGATTTCTAAGGTGACTTCTTGTAGAGGAAGCTTGGTTTGATCTGGAGTTAGTACCACGCCGTTTAGCCACTTTATCATCCGCATTTTGCTTACTACCCCGATTGAACTGTGCTGTTGCATAGTTAATGGTTGGTTATGTTAAAGATTTTCTGTGCTTTAGAATCTTTGAACCAAGTCAAACAGGTTACCATAGAGGTCTTCCAAAACCACTTCGATCCCCCCGGGCTTCCTCTATTGGTTCGCCGCTGAATTTCACACCCTTTACGTTCATTGCTTGATAGTCTCTGCGGCAGTCATCAGTTTGCAAAGTGAGAAAACATGGTCACCCGCCTGCTTGCCCAGCGCTGCCCGCATCTCATCGCTTTCCGCCAACACGAAAGTCAACTCCAAGTCTAGCTGGTCTTTGGGCGAAACTGTAACCCAACGCCTGTCACCCCAAAACTTTGTGTCCTGCTTCTTTTGGAACCCCAGTTTTTCAACATAAAACGCTAATGCCTCGTCAAGGTCTTTAACAAGGATTGTAACATGCCCTATCTTCATTGTTCTGCCTCCCTTCAAGCAAAAATGAATTGAAAAAAAATTTTGGCCTATACGATTTGCTTAAGCGTTGTCAAGAGGAGATTTTAGGGCGGTGACAACTTCAACTGGAGAGTCTTCACCTGATTTGAGCCGTTTGCGCCATTCTTCCCCGATAGCGATAAGTGAAAAGATGCCTGAAACCTCAGCCTTTGATTTCTTTACAAGGTTAACAAGCGCTTCCTGCGTCTCCCCGCTTTTAATCATGTCGTCAACAATAAGAACGCTATCCCGTTTTTTGATGGCTTCTTTGGGGATATAAAGCGTTACGGTTACGCCTGAGTCTCTGCCTAAAATGTAAGTTTCATCAAGGAACGATTTTACACCCACTTCCTTGTTCCGTTTGGCAACAACAAGGTTGACTCCAAGCGCATTAGCTACCATAGTGGCTAATGGTACTCCGTCGACTGCAGCTGTTAAAACTTTTGTGACTCGTTTGCCTGCGAAGTTTGCCAGTGCGTGGTTTGCTGCCTGCTGCAGGATGTTGTAGTCGCCTACGATTTCGGTGTTGTCAAAGTAGCCTATGTCATCGAATTTTATGCGGTTGCGCAATTCAGCTTCTAGACCGACCATTTTGGTGAGGACGCGCCATAGTTGTTTGGCTCTGGTGGTGTTTGGCAGGACGTGGCCTTTTGCGTAGCGGCTGAGAACGGTGACTGGTAAGCCTGTTTTTGAGGCGAGTTCGCGGTAAGTGATGTTTCGTTTGTATTTAGCTGTTCTAAGTAGCTCGATTGTCATTAAACGAAGTTTCAAATCTTCTGCGTGAGTGCTCAAATTTTCCTTCCCCTTTTTTCACAGCAATAAATCAATTATTACGTTAAGCAATTATTGCAACAAGTCAATTTATAACTTTCTGTATAAAAAAAGTCTGCACCAATGTGCCCAACGGCGCAATTCTAAATAGCGGCATTAAATTTTTTAGACAGCAACATGAAGCTATACCATAGGAGTTCAACAAGGGGGAAACAACATGCAGAGGATAACAAAGCTATTCATTATTGCACTCTTCGGCTCCATAATCTTTGTCGTCAACGTGTTTCTGCCGCCGCCATTAAACTATCTGCTCATTGTTGTAGAAGCAGTTCTCCTTGCGTTAAGCGGGTTGTTCATCAAAGGCGGCGCCAGCTACGTTGGCGCAGTCGGCGGTCTTTTGACAGCACTCTGGAGCCCCGCTCTTGGACCCTTAACTTTCTTGTTCGCATTCCTCTTCGGCGTCTTAGTAGATGCCTTCCTTTTCTTCTTCAGAATCTCCGCCACCCGCGAAGGCGTAAACCAAAATAGACTCATAGCCGCCATGGCAGTCAGCACCATGCTAATTGGCCTAATCAGCTACTCATCCTTCGCGCTTCTACCACAGTTCATTCCGTTTGCAAAAGACTACATCGGCTTATTCATACAGAGAAGCACTATGCTAGATGCGCTTGTACTTTTTATGGGTCCAGCCACAGGCGCAGTAGCAGGTTACGCAGCTTCCTATCTCTGGAACAAGTACCTTCGCCACATTCAATATTAAGGCGCCAATTGCCTGATTTTTTCATCAACCAACTTGGCAATCATCACGTTAGAAATAAACACGCATTTGACGCCCAAGAGTTCAGCAAGCTCGGCGGGTTTTTGATCTTGAGTTACGAGCGGCAACCCATTCTTTTTTGCATACTCTACGATGTCTCGGTCCTTGGCGCCTTTAAGCCCAGCTTCTTGAGCAGTCAAAACTTCATAACCTAAGGTTTCAAGGTACTCCTTTAAGCCAGCGTACATTTCATCAAGAAGAATCTTCATAGCGTTCGCTAATTAATTAGCGATTAAATATTTAGAATTTGTCTTTGCTAATCTATGAGTAGAAGGGCGAAGGATTCGGGGTTTTTTGCGAATGGAAATGTGACATCGATTCCTGCATTTGCTGCGGTTTTTTTGACGTTTACTCCTACAGCGTCTTCTGACCACCTTGCCAGGTTGGGGTGCGCGCAAATGCGTGTTTCGGTGTTGCATTTTTCGCACAATTGGCAATGCCCAGAAACAAACGAGATTGCCAGTGAGTAACCTTCCTTCATGGCGGCTTTTTCCAGGTCAACTACGCTTTGCAGCATTTTGCGTTTGTCGTCTTTCCAGTCTGCCCAGAACTTCGCCGCTTTAACCTTTATTTCTTTTGAAACAGATGGGTCAGTTTCAGCCACCATAAGCTTGCTGAGCACTTCAGGATCAGCTGCAGCGGTTGATTTGAACTTCATAAACATGGCATATTTGTATTCTGAGACGATTTTTCGGAACTCCTCCGCTGAAGGCGTGTAGGGTGGACAAGCTAAAGTTTTGCCGTAATGGTTGCAGCCTACTTTGCATTTAAGCACCACGCGGTCTTCGACCACCACTTTGCCTGCTGGGATGATTTTTGCATCAGCAGCCCCGCCCTGTAGAGCTAACTTTACAAGAAACTGGTATTTTTCTGCGTTTGATTGTGCTGGCATTAATTTTCACTTAGCTCTCTGCCAGACTGTTCTTTTGATATAAACGTTTAGCGGAGTTGATGACCGAACTTAACTGACTGTTTGCGTTTTCACGTTAGTTTGTGTTTATGAGTTTTAGTAGGTTTCTTGTTGATTGATTTGCATTCCTTAACTTATGTATGAAAAGGTGCATAGCTGTTCTGCGTATCCACTCAACTGTTGCCTCAAAGGAAAACAAACTCTTCACAATAGAATACCTCAAAAGCCTACGCCTCAAAACGTCAAGGAGAGTATAAGCCA
>PLSP01000013.1 GCA_003165195.1 Candidatus Bathyarchaeota archaeon
TGAAGAATTTAGGGTTATTTGGTGACAAAAATGAGTGAGAAAAAGACAAGTTTGAAAGTTCCTCTTCTTGATGATCTAAAGCTTGAGGATCTTCGGCTTTTGAAGCATCATGAAGGGAATCCTAATCGTATGACGGTTAAGCAAAAAGAGCAGTTATGGCATAGTTTGCAGCGCTATGGTTGGCTGGTTCCAATTATTACCGATGCTGACGGTATTGTTGCTGATGGTGAGCAGCGCGTTGACGTTTGCATTGCGCATGGCGAGTTTTTTGGTCCTGTTTTGCGAAGGCCTCTTACTGAAGCTGAAAGATTAATTGTTGGCCAAGAACTAAACAAGCTGCGAGGAAAGCATAATCGGGAGGCAGACCGCGCAGAGTACATAAAAATAGATGGTTTGGGTGAGCGATCTGATTTGGAATCGTTGCTTTCTGCCGTGGGCGAAGACCTTTCTAAAATATTGAATAGTAGCGTAGAGCATGGCGGAAGTAATATGATTCCTGAGACCTGCGAAATAGTTATTCGCGGTTTTAAGGGTAAAAAGTTTGATGAGCAGGCTCAAAAGGCTGCTTGGGAGAAGCTTACGGCTGAGGGTTATGATGCGGGGTTGCTGAATCTATAGATGCCGTCTTTTGATTTAGTTTTCAGCTGGCATGCAGGTAATACTTACCGAGAGCAAGCAATTACCAGTACATATGATCTTAAAGATGTCAAGCTTGAGAAGCATATCAAAGGGAACATTCCAATTGAAGGCCTAAACTGGCAGATAGGCTGTATTGTAGGTTCATCTGGGAGCGGAAAAACAAGTATAGCTCGGCATTGTTGGCCAGAGGCTTATTATGCTGATCTTAAAGAAAGATACAAAGAGCCTTGTTTTCTAAATGATTTCCCAGCTGAACTTACGATAAGTGAGCTTGGCGCCGCATTATCAAGTACTGGTTTTAGTGAGCCTCCTGCATGGCTGAAAAGCTATAGTGTGTTGAGTCAGGGGCAAAAGATGCGTGTTGATATTGCTCATGCGCTTTGTTTGCGTCAGCCGCTGGTTGTTTTTGATGAGTTTACTTCAGTGATTGATCGGAATGTTGCTCAAATTGGCTCTTTTGCGATAAGTAGGGCAATTCGGCATCATCCAGGTAAGCAGTTCATAGCTGTTACATGCCATTTTGATGTATTAGATTGGCTTGAACCTGACTGGATCTACAATGTTGATTCTGGAGAATTCTTTGATTATACGAATGTAAAAAAAAACGATGTCACCCAACAATTGAGCTCACGCTTCATAAGTGCAATTTATCCATGTGGCAGGTCTTTAGGGAGCATCATTATTTGAATACTGAGCGTCTTGGCGCCGGGGTTCGCTGCTACGTTGCCAAGATGGGAGATAAGCCCATTGCGTTTATTGCTGTTGCACACGTGCATATGCTTGTTAATTATTTTAGAGTTAGTCGTCTTGTGGTTTTGCCTGATTACCAGGGCATCGGTGTAGGGAAGCGTTTACTGAATTTTGTTGCTGAGCTTTATACATCTCAACTGCCGGAGATTCCTTTCTATCTGGTTACGAGTAATCCTCAGCTTATCCGAAGTAACTTGGATGGTTGGCGTGTGAAGCGTGTTGGCCATGGCTCTAGTGGAAGAAATAATAGCAGGATAAATCGGGAGCTTGTGAAGTCAAATTCCAAGCGGCGTCTAAGCGTATCATTACAGTACATTCCAAAGCATAAAACGAGAGAGGCATAAGATGTCTAAGGGCAGGATACGCAATCGACATAAACTTCGGATAATTTACGATATTCTTAACTGCTGCAGTGCTAAGCCCCTAATTATTTCGCATATTGCACGGAAAGCAAACGTTAGTAGCTTGCCTTTTTATGAAGTAATTGAGGGATTAATTAAGTCGGGTTTATTGACTAAGCAGGAAATCGGTAAATCTACATTCTATAAGATTTCGCCTGCTGGTCATGACTTCATTAAGAAATATGCTGATTTACTTTTTATGGTAAAACCATTGTTGGACGCTTCTGAAGCGTTTATTATGCAATCAGGTTCTGTGAATTCTTCGTCTACTGGTTCTGTATGTGAAACTTCGTCTATTGATGATTTCAAGCTGGAACGATAGGTATTTTTTGAAATTTTCTTTTCCTAATTATTTTTTTACCGTCTCTAACTACTACCTTTGCGTCGTCTTTTTCAGCTCCCTTTGGTATTCGTACATTTCCGCCACTCATCAATTCAACAAATCTCTCGTATTGGGGTTCGATCGGGTTATCCCACCAAGGAAGTTTAACACCATTATACGAGACTGAGCACATCTCAATCGGCTTGTTTGGATGCAACACTCTTATACTCCAAATAGACTCAACAGGTTTATGAGAAAATTCTTGGAATCGCAAAAGTTCGAAATTGATTTTTCTTCTTGATAAAAAGTCTAAGTAGAGTGGAACAAGACCAACCACAGTTATAATAAGGCTAAGGCTAGCTATAACAAGACTCCAAACTTCAAGACTTGACATACAGTTCTACCTTATGCTTTGCAGATTTAAGACTTATTGCATCTTTAGGCTTTCCTTCTTGCTCCACAGTTAGGACAGAAAATAGCTGTTTGCGGCATTAATCCACTGCAATATGCACAGGGTATTAAAACTACTTCACGGACAACCTCTTTAGTTGGTGTAGCTAATACAGTGGGTTTTGCAACCATAATTTCTCCACCACCTTGGGCAAGCAAGGTTTTGCGACTTTTAGCTTTCATGAAAGCGGTCAGTGACCAAGTCAGATTTTTATCGACACTGTGGTATGTTTCTCTTCCAGTAATTGGTAATTTGAACACAAAAGGGAAATTTGCATTGTAACCAACTGTTAAATGTACAAAACTCACGATTTTCTTATGACCAGAAAACAACGTTTTCCAATCATCATATTCTTTTTCTTTCCAAACCAATTGTTGCCTTGGATTTCCTTCAAAATCTTCAACCTCAATCGATTCTTGATAACGTCTAACTTTAGTAACTGTTTCTATGCAGCGTAAGGAAACGGAAATTTCATCGACATCTAACTCTTCTTGAGAACTAATGTTTAGACTACCGTTTAGTTCATCTCCAAAATATAATTCATTCTTCTTTACTACTAACGAAAGTTTCGCCTGTGGAGATGGAGCAAATAGTTTGCTGAACCCTTTGAGAATGCCCATGTTATTTAGATTCACTACCAAGTGATAATGTATTAAGCTGAACAGCTTAAAAGATTTTTATTGTCGAAAAAAATCTAACTAATGAAAACTTACTTCTCCAAATAAGCCTCAACTACTTTGTTTACTTCCGTCTTTTTAAGATAAGATTCCATATTTCTTTGAAACTCAAAAAGTAGTGGTCTAAAATTCTGAATTACTGTAATCGCTTTCTTCCCTCCATTTGAGTCATCTTTTCTAATTTCTTGAATATCCCAAAAATGCCGAGCGGAACCTCTCAGTATTTCTAGTTGACTTCTCAAGTAACCAACAAAGACATCATCAAGTCTCTCTGGGTCAAGCCTAAAATTTATGTCATTAAAAACTCCAATAAGAAGTCCTATAAGTTGATGAAATTCCACCTCAACATCAAGACCACAATCTGCTCGAATAGCAAACCCTTTTCCATACCATATGGCAGATTCTATCTCCTTTTTCGTATGCTCTATTTCGTTTTTCCTGTTGTCTAAATTTTCTTTAAGTTTCTGCTCAGCTATTTCACTCTTTTTTGAACCCGACAATTTCAAATCTCCTGTGACGCTTCTCGATTTCCGTTTCTCATCTACTTGGCTCAATCGCTGTTCATGGGAAGAAATTTCATGACAATGGGGACATAACGCTTGTCCATTAACTACGTTTGTTGTCCCACCCAATGCCCAAGGTTTTTCATGATGGAAGTATGTGGCTCTTGGGTCTAACTCTTTGTGACATATCCCACACTTGTTATCTTGCCGATGGAGAATTTCTTTCTTTTGGGTGGGTGTAAAATACCTTCTTGTATCTCTTTTTAGTGTAAAGGTCTCTCCCCTGCCATAGTTTGAATAATTAATAAATTATAATTTAAGACTTTTGAAGATAGATTTTTCTGGTAAGAAAAATAAAATAATATTGTGCAATCATAGATTTTATAAGCAGGATGCTTGCTGACTTGCTATAGCTATACTCTCGCAAGTTTAGTCGGGTTGGCTTTCGAATTAATGCCTAGTTTCGCCTGCCTCATCCAAAAGAGGAATTGTGCGGTTCGACTGGTAAGTATCAAATAAATTGAAGAGAGAGGAAATTTTGTTGGGTTATACACATAGGGGACAGAGGAGTCGCTTCAGTAAAGAAGAACGTGCTGCGAAAGATTATTGTCTAGCTCACAGCTTCTTTGATTCCAAAAAAAATGAATTAATCTATTTGGAGCATGAAGAGGAAGTAGTTGCAGCTGTCAACAAGGAATTCGATAAAGAACTGGTGATTCCTGAGTTTATTCCCGAAACTCCTCAAGGCTTAGTTGTCCTGGATACTTATGGTACTGGAGCGTTTCAGTAATGGCTTCTTCAGAGGATACTCATCAGGGTAGAAGTCGTAAAAGTGATTCGGCTAAATTTGCATTTGGGACTTGCCCTGCTTGTCCTGAGATTAAGAAAAAGATTGATCGTATAGATTTGGCGTTGCTGGGACCCGATGGGACAGGTATGAAAGAAGGGATCGTTCATGCGATTACTCAGTTGCAGAAGAATCGTAAGGTAGAGACTAGCTGGGTTAATTTTGCTAAGCCTGTGGCAGTTGCGGTTGTCAGTTCACTTTTGACTTTTGCTTTAGCTTACGGTCTTCTATCTCATACGCAATTAATGGACTTAGTATCTAAACTTATTGAAAAATAATTAGAAGTGATCAGAATGGATTTTAAGAAGGAAAAGGCTTGGCTGGAGATTCTATGCGAGATCGCTGATTTACCTACGGGTCTGCAGGAGATTGTCTTCGTGGATATTGTTGAGTCTGCGAAGAATCGAATTGCTACTATCAAGCGAATTGTGGATGCGGATGAAAATTGAGACGTTCTCAAGCAGAGTTGATTTATGCGGTTCTCGAAGTGCTGCATAGTCAGCCCTCAAAAATTACTCATATCATGTACAAAGCTAATATCAACTGCCTGATTTTGCGCAATATCCTGGATATTTTGGTGAAGACTGGTTTCGTTGAAGTGAAGATTACAAATAAGCCGCCTAAAGGTAAACGCTTGACTTCTGCTGCAAATACCCGGTATAATGAAATGTACCGGTTAACTGAGAGGGGCGTAAAGTTTTACCTTGAAGTTCGGTCATCTACAAAAGCAGTTAACGAGTTAATTGAAGCATCTGAGAAGCAGCGCTACATCTTTGATGCACAGAAAATGAAAGCTAACAGAATTAGTTGAAGTGTCAAGTTATGTCGACTCTCCCAGAAGATGTTGAAGGCCAGCGCATATCCGCGTTGGAAGAGGCTCTTGGAATAACCTCAGAAATGCCTCAACAAGTCTGCGCAGCGGGTAAACAGCCAAAGGAACCGATGGTTAGAATGACCTTGCCGCTTTTTCATCGACGCAAAACAATGCTTATAGCGTATCATAGCGGTCACCTAAATCCTTTAGCTCTTAGGCAGATGGCTATTGAATTTGAGTGCACTGAGGCTGCTTTGCTTGATGATTTGGAAGACCGTGCGAATTGGGAGCCGTTTATCTGGGCAAATCAAGAGGCTCATGAGGATGGTAGGGCGTTGCTTAATCAGTTGCAGTTGGCTCGGGAAGAAGCGCTTTTTTTGATGAAGACATGTAAGTCTGCTAATGCTCGGGTTGGCGCGATTGGTAAGTTTATTGACTCTATTAAAGCGGAGATTGAGGTTGGGCAAAGTTTAGGTTTGTTGCCTAAGCAAATATCGCCGGCGGTTGTTGTGCAGCAGAATAATGTTATGCAGGTCAATGCTAAGACTGAGACTAAAATAACGATTGATTTGACCAAGATGTCTGAAGATGATAGAAAAGTCCTCCTACGAGCTGAAGAGGCTCTCACAAGAGCAGAGACAGCTACTGGCCCGCAGTAATCTGCAGTATTACGCACGTTATCTCGGGTACATTGACACTGCTTGGTTTCAAGACGAATGGTATGAACTGCTTCAGCCACAAAACGACCCCCACCATTTTAGCCCTTTACCCTGGCATAGTCGAGCGTTAAAACAGTTCCATTTGGAAGCTCCGCGGAAACATGCGAAAAGTGAATGTGTCTCCATAAATTATCCCTCCTGGTTAATCGGGAACTTTCCTGAAATTAGAATCGGGATCGTCAGCAAAACCGCGCCTTTAGCTGAGCAAACTGTTGCGGCCATACGCAACCGGATTGAGAACGATCAGCACTACATCAGCGTTTTTGGCGATCTGAAGCCTAAGACCCCGCAGAAATGGGCAGATAGCGAGTTTTTCGTTAACCGTAAAACTATCAGCAAGTTCCCAACTCTGTATGGCTGCGGTCTAGGCGGTTCATTAACTGGTCGTGGCTTTGACTTAATCATTGCCGACGACATTATTGATGAAGAAAACGTTAACACGCCAAATCAGCTTGAGAAAGTCAACCGATGGTTCTTCAAGGTCCTGCTGACAACTCTGTTTTCGCATGGCGCCACTTTAGTGATCGGGACTAGGTGGCATTACGCAGATCTTTATAATGACTTGATTCAGTCAGTGGTCAAAGGCGGCAAAGGTTGGCCATTCAAAGTCTATAAAGCCATCCAAAATTATGAGTGCATCGAGAAAGGCGAAGCACCTCAAGTGCTCTGGCCGCAAGTATGGTCTTACGAGCGCTTAATGCAGAAAAAAACCGATATCGGCACGGTTTACTTTAACAGCCAATATCAGAATGACCCGACAGGCATGATGGGTGACTTGCTTAAGTCGGAGTGGCTTCATCCCTGGAATGAAACAGACAACAACTTTGTGCCCTCGCCTCACTTGCCAAAATACGCAGGTGTGGACCCAGCTCTTGGCGAAGGCGACTTATTCGCAGTCGGCACCGCAAGCTATGACCGCGTTCTTAACCGGATGTATCTCTATGATGTTTACGCCAAGCTGTTGCCGTATCCGGCTGCAATGCAACTCCTGCTGCAGCTTCACGGAATCCACAACTATGCCAAGATCTACGTGGAGTCAAACGCTTTCCAAAAAGTAATCATGTACATGCCCCAGCTGCAAGGCCTCCCGATCGTGCCCACAGTGACCTCAAAAGGCAAAGAAGAACGTCTGATCCCGTTAAGCAGTCACTTTGAATCTAGACGTGCAACCCTTAATCCCGCCTGGTCCTGCACTCAAAGCGAGTTCTTCCAAGAGTGGGTCCAGTTCCCAAGGAGTGCACATGACGATGCTTTAGACTGCGTGGAAGTTATGGCTCGCAACCTTCTTGGCGTTACCGCGATGCCTCAAGGAAAAGGCGTAGCTGTAGTTAAGAAAAAACAACCAATCGAGGATGATTAAAAATGGTCGATGAAATTTTGGTTTCTGCAAGTGCAAAAGACGAGATTGTCAAAGTTCTCGGTATGGAGCACGCATCACGTATGCGTAGCTTACATATTCGCATTAACGGGGTAGAACAATTCAAGAATGTGATAATTGATGAAATTGAAGTTTCTATCACGCTTGAAGCCCCTAAGAAATCTGAACCTGAAAAGAAACAATGAGGGGTTTTAGATGGTCCTGCTGAGAAAAGATCTTTCGTTAGCGATGCCTAACCCGCTACGCAACGTGCCAAACGCCGTAGCAGTTTCTCAGCGTGAAACAGAGGTTCCTGTTGCTTGGCGTGGCGATTGGAACTTAATGCAGTACGTCAATAACTATAACTTGGCAGCTTCAGGAATCGGCTTTGTCAGCAGCCCATACACTTCACTTTGGGATCGCATTTGGGGGGTCACACCTGTTGAAGACCTGCCGAAGTTTAAGGCGTTATACTCTTTTGTCCCGCGTATCCAGGCTTCAGTCGACGTAAAAGTTAACTTGGAGATTTCAAACGGGTTCACTTTGGAAGGCGGCACCAACACCTTCCGCGATTTCTTAGAAGAATGGCTTGAATCCAACGATATGCTCGACACGATGCGAAGCGAAGAGAAAGACGCGCAGGTTTTCGGCACAAGTTATACTGAGCCAGTGATGGATGAATACGGAGCCAAGGTGCTATGGCTGAAAACCCTTGACCCAGAGTACATGCGGATTCGCCAAGACTGCTACAAAAACATATTCGGCTACGCTCAACTTAATTCATACCCGCCTGCAATTTTCTACCCTGAAGAAATCTTTCGAACACTAAATAACGTTACCAGCTGGTTTTTTGAGAATGCCTACGGGACCTCTTCTCTGC
>PLSP01000033.1 GCA_003165195.1 Candidatus Bathyarchaeota archaeon
GGCGTAAAATGAAGAGTTACGGTTATAATTTATTTTATTAAGATATTTTTAGAAATTAATTTTGCCTATTTCCACTAAGGTGGCAATAGCTTACTTATTTTCTTAATCCGTTTAGAAATTAGAAAATTAGAAAGAAATTATGTAGTTACCTACTTCCTATCTAGATTTTTGCCTTTCAAGTCTGGCGGACTTTTTATCTTTGCGTTTAGTATCTCTATCCTTCTTCTTCTGAGGCTGAGGTTTTCCTCGATCTTGTTCTCCAGTTTCTCCTTTCTTACTCATGTGGGCTGTTTCCTTCTGTTAAAAGAAATGAATCATTCGGGTTCTTGAAGTTATCTTTGTGGGCGCTAAAAAGTCAGTGACTTACCGATTATATTTCTTGGACTGTTAAAAATTAGGAAATGCTCCACAATGCTGCAAACTCACAACTGAAGATATTAGATGACGGGCAGACCAGAACTTTACAGTGAGATTACGGAAAAAGAGCACGCGCCAAAGCCCAGAGTGCGCCTGGGTTGATCCTGTTTGGGTAGACCTCAAGCATTTTGTCGTAAAGCTCTGTCGCATTGGTCGAGGCTTGGGCATTACGGTCAAAATCACGGATGTACTGTCGGGTTTCCTCGATGATTTTGGCGTTATCCTCTCTTCCGCACGCTTTAGTCTCTTCAATTCCTGCAGCCACGAACACCTACCTTACAGGTACAGTATTTTTCCCAACTGCAATTTCGTCGTCATTCATGACTTCGTTGAGGGAAGCATTCTACATCGGCGCGGCTATTACTTTATCGCGGCTGTTTGCTCCGCGTTAAGAGGCTAGAAATACATTCACGGACAAACAGATTAAAACAAACTCAAACCCAAAGGATATTTCAAGAATAGACTTTACCGGTGGGATTTGAATTACAACCAAAGTGAATATACCTTATCCTTTGTTTGCGAAAAAGCAAGAAAACAGCAAGAAAGGAGCAGAAAATAAGCAAAAAGTGCCAGGGGGTGGGCTTTGAACCCATGAACAAGTGGTGTAGTCCCCCGCATTAAGACCCTTTTCCTTTTTTTGAAAAATCATGCATTATTTTTCATTTTTGATAGCTATGCGTTGAAAACGGAACGGGTGTTAACCGGGTATGTTGGGAACTTTTTATATGATGGAGCACTGTTGCGAGTTAACACTCTGCCAATAAAGCTGACAATAGTTTTCTCTCCGCTTTCTCCCTATGCCTTACTGCTGTAGAACCACGAATATGCAATTTTTCAGCTATTTCGTTAGTATTTGTTTTCTTGGGGATATCATAATAACCCAGTCTGTAGGCTGTTATCAGGACTTTCTGCTGTTTTTCTGTTAGAAGACCAAGTGGTGAATTAGGCGAGAACTTGGCGTTAGAGATTGAGACTATTTTGAATTGAAAGCCTGACTTGCGCAGTAGTTGAAGTAGTTGCTTAATCTGTTGTGCAGTTCCAAGAAAACTTGCCTTGATTCTTCCGTCTTTTATTTCTAGAGGCAAGGAGAAATAGCTTCCAGTTGCGAAGACATTTGAGGCAAGAGCATTAGGATTGGTTCTTAGGAAGTAGACTTTTGACTCATTTTTTTCATTTTCAAGAAGCTGAACAATTGCCGATTCGTTAACAAAGCATTTATCAAAAGACAATGAGGCGTTTTTCATTTTTACCCTGCAAACTATTGACCATTCATTTGATTCCTCTCTTAGAATGCTAATTATCTCGAACAATTCCAATTCTCGAATTATAGAATCAGCACCTAAGAATCTACCGACTATATCAATACCTGATTCAATAGTTACTCTTCGCATAATAGGCTAGTATAATAGCCTTAACTTTAATCTGGCGCTTGAAAAAATAACAGTACTATGACAATACAAAAGAAAAAGACGTTAAGACCAAAAGGCATCATAATAGCTTCAGTCCTCATGGTCATTTTCGGGATTGCAGAGATTAGTACAGGTTTCAGCCACAGTTTTTTTGGCATCTCGACCTCTCAAAACATCCTGTTTACAATTTCAGGTATATCTCTTGGTGCTTTCTATTTAATAGCTGGATTGCTGACTTTGACGATGAAGAGATGGGGTTCAATGTTGGCAATCATTTTGCTTGTTGCTGACATTTTGGGGCGAATTGCTCTTGTCATCACAGGACTCTTTCCGATTGATACTCTTGAAAACACGTTTAGCATAGTTGCCGGAACAGCTATAGCTGGAGTTTTTGCTCTTTATATTGGCTGGAAGTGGAAGTCTTTCAGTTAATGGCTGAAGTTATTTAGCTGGATTTGAATAAGTCGCTGATTTTCAAGGGTCTAAAATTTTCAAGAAGAAAAAAAGTAATAGAACCGACAAATCAATAAGAGAGGTCAAAACTCCATGACTTTTTCCACCACGGCTATTTTGCTTATTTATGGTGCAGGGGGTGGGATTTGAGCCCTCTATCCAGTGGAGATGTCTCCCGCGTTCCCTTTTTTTCTTTGCCCATTATTTGTTTATTAGTTTTTGGAAAGTTATATTGAAGTTGGGACACTGAATTTAAGGCAAATGAGTAAGATGGATAAGCCTCGCCTTAGCGTAACCAAACAAGCGGTCATAGGTTTAGCGGCGCTTGCAATTTTGCTGTGGGTGGTGTTGTTTGTACCTGCTTGGACGCTTAATTATTGGCAAGCATGGATTTTTTGGCTTGTCTTTGTCTTCTGCATTTTGATAATCAGCGGATATTTCCTCCAAAAAGACCTTACGCTTATTGCGGGTCGACTAAAGGTTGGGGCAGCAGCGGAACAAGACTCCATCCAACAATTAACGCAAGTTGTTATCAGTGTTTTTTTCATTTTGCTGCTTTTGGTTCCTTCTCTTGACCATCATTTTCAATGGTCCACCGTACCCCCAACTTTGAGTTTAGTCGCAGATGCTTTGGTTGGGCTCGGGCTTCTAACCATTTTTTTGGTTTTTAAGGAGAACACCTTCACCTCAGTTATTGTTGAAGTCAAAGAAGGGCAAAAAGTCATATCTACAGGTCCATACAGCAAAGTACGCCACCCCATGTATTCCGGAGCACTATTAATGCTGCTCTTCATACCTCTTGCCTTGGGTTCATATTGGGGATTGCTTGCGTTTCTACCCATATTGGCAGCAATTGCTGTGCGTATTATAGCAGAAGAAAAGTTTTTGGCGAAAGATTTACAGGGTTACAGCGAGTACTGCCAGAAAGTTCGTTACCGCTTAATACCCTATATCTGGTAAAGTAAATATTGGGGTTTCATGCACCAACAAAGGCAGCCGTCTTTTATTGTCCAAGTAAAGATACAGAAAGAAGCTTTAATTCTGATTTCTGACCCGGATATTTTGAAGAATATTTTCGGCAATCTCGTAACTGACGCTGTTCAAGCCATGCCGATAGGCGGAAAACTAACTATACAAGCTTTCAAAGAAGCTAACGACTCAATAATAACGGTGGCGAACACCGGTGTGGGTATTCCAGAAGGAGTAAAAGATAAGCTGTTTACGCCGTTGTTTAAGACAAAGTCTAAGGGGCAAGGTTTTGGCTTAGCGGTAGTCAAACGTATGACTGAAGCCTTAGGCGGCACGGTAACTTTTGAGAGCCAAGAGGGTAAATGACGATCTTCACTATACGTTTACCACAAAGAGCTAAACATTAAATGGCATTCATGCGCCATGCCATTAGCACTTGAAAAATATAAAACAGAGATTGAAAAGAGAAGAATCCTCAAAGCATCCCGTGTTTGTTTTAGTTTTCCTTTCCTAATGGGAAACTACTCGTTTAGAATATACTATTTTTTCAATTCAATTAGCATTTTTAACACCAGTTTAAGTGCAGAGTCGTAGCCATCGCAATATTCTCTGCTTGGGTCTTTGTCCGCATAGGTTCGCTCAACAATTTCTTTTCCAATGCCTTCATCAGTTAGCGGGATTGAGCCTTCTTTAAGCCATATCAAAGCATCCACATACCCATGTTCTGAGTCTGAAAGCTCATCTGTAGCTGACTCTGCCTTCTGCCTGATTACTTCATCAATCTTTTCCTTTAACTCGTTCTCAACCTTGCTCACTTCTTTTCACCAATTGGATTACTTTTTTGTTATAGAGTTAAATAGCTGTCGGCTTACCAGGCGCATTTAACGAGCAGAACTTAATCACTTTAGCGGCGTTGGAGATTCACCAGATTTTTTCTAAGGGTAAACTCGCCGAATTGAAGACCTGGCTGGGTTCAGGGACGGAAAGCCCCATTCACTAACATCTTTTAGTGGTGCTGTAAGTAGGCGTTGTTCTGCTTTTCTGCTTTTCTTCGATGCGATGATGGCAGAGCTGTGGACGTTTATTTTTTTAGCTAGCTGGTCTGAGCTTATTTTTCTATGTCGGTTATAGTATCCCAGTTTGTAGGCGGTGATTGAGACTGCCCATTTGCTTATCGGTCAAAGCGTTGAGGGGTGAATCTGGCTAGAACTTGGCATCAGTAGCGAGACTATTCTGTAATGTATTCCTGCGTTCTTAAGCATCGCAAGCGTTTTTTTTATTTGCCCTTCGTCACCAACATAAGTTACTCTAATTTTTCATTGGTCATCAAATGGTTCAACTAGGTAGCCACCGCCGGGTTCGAAAAATGCTGTGTCTGGCGAGCCGTTTTCTAGTTTAGCCTTCATGTAGACAAGGTATGTGCCTGTTTTTTCCACTTCGAGAATTTGCCACTTGAGGTTCTTGTCACTGCTTAAGACGGTCTCAATGTTGCGGCTGGTTTTTTTAAGTGACATTCAATTTATGGTCACATCGTAATGAAGGCAAAGGGACCACTCAGTAAACGCTTTAAAGAAAGATTACAGCTATAATCATCGTGCTAACTGTTCTTCATTTGTCTGATTTACATCGATCGCAAGATGAACCTGTGTCCAATGACATGCTTTTATCCTGCCTGTTGCAGGACTTAGAAAAACAGCGACATGAGGTTCCTGCCATTCCGAAATGTGACGTAGCGGTAATAACTGGAGATATCGTAAGAGGCGCATCATTAGATGATTCTAACTTTTCTGAAACGTTTATCAAACAGTATCAAGAGGCTACTAGCTTTCTAATTCAACTAAGCGAAGAATTATTTGATGGAGACACTGGCAGAATACTTCTGATTCCTGGCAATCACGACATTTGTTGGCAGATTTGTCAGCAATCTACGGAACCAATCGAAACTACTGGTAGAATGGATGTGCCAAAACTTCTTGATGGAGTAAACAGCCCTTATCGTTGGTCTTGGGCTGATCGACAACTGTACAGAATAAAAGATTCTGATCTGTATAAAAAACGCTTAAATTATTTCAAGGACTTTTTTGATACTTTCTATAGAGTTAATGGTAATACCTTTAGTCTTGAAGATAATGAACAAGCTGTTAATTTTGTTATCGAGGATCAGAAAGCATTGTTTACCGGATTCAGCTCTTTGTATGGAAATGATTGCTATGACCATCGTGGTAGAATTTTTGCTGACTGCGTTGCTCGAAATGGACTTAAACTTAGAAAATCAGAAATGGCCGATATATCCCTGAAAATCGCGTTTTGGCATCATAGTTTAGAAAGCTCAGAATATGGTGTTGATCATTTAAATAGAACTGAAGTATTGCCTTTGTTAATAGATCAAAGTTACTGCATAGGGCTTCATGGACATAAGCATAGAAGCGAAGTAATATCTTTCGCTTACCATTTAAACCCTGAACTTTTTATGCCAATAGTTTCTAGCGGTTCCCTCTGCGGATCACCGTATGCTATTCCTGCAGGATACCGAAGACAATATAACATAATTGAGATAAATGAAATACAAAGCAAAATAAAAATTCATGTAAGAGAATGGTTCAATAATACTACCTTTACTTCGGCTAAACTTCAAGAATTTGGAGGAAAAAGCTGGATTGAAAAGGATCTTCCCTTGCTTAAAGAAATAATAAAAAGGAAGCCGCAAATCTTGGATAATCTTTCAGTATCTATAGAAAAAGCAGAAATGTATCTAAGAGACAACAAGTTCGAAGATGCACTATGTTTGTTAAGAAAGCTTCCCCAGGATGTCCCAATAGTTCATAATCTTGTTCTTGAAACTTTGCACGCTCTAGGGAAATGGGATGAAATAATTAGTTTAGTTCAGAACCCATTGAATTCTCATGAACTCTCAATAGTAATAGATGCGCTTTGCAAGAAAGGAGCCTTCGATTCAGCGCACTTAATGATCTCTGAACGAGAAAACGATACTTCTACTTATGATAAAAATTTTATCGAAATGCAAAAAAAAAGAGTGGACATTGAAAGAAGAATAGCACTCGAGTGATTGAAATATGAAATATCAAATTGAAATTACAAAAGTTTTGGAAATACTTTCGTCTAAGATTTATGATTCTCCTTTTGCCTTGCTGAGAGAAAACGTTCAGAATGCATATGATGCAATTCTTTTAAGACAGTACCGTTATCCAAACACGTTCCAACCGAGCATCGGGGTTAAAGTTACTACTGAGTTGATTGAAGTTCAAGATAACGGAGTAGGAATGACAGAGGATGATCTCAAAAATCATTTTTGGCGTGCAGGCGCTAGTGGAAAGAACAATGTTGAAGCCATTTCTGCTGGGGTTGTGGGAACTTTTGGAATTGGCGGTCTTGCTAACTTTGGTATTTGTCAAAAACTCACTGTTGTCACGGAGTCAGTAACAAACAATCGAAGAACTAGGTGCCAAGCTGATCGGGACACACTTTCCTTGGACAATGATTGTATTTTAATTGAAAACCTTCCACCGCTTAATGAACCAGGAACAACTATCATTGCAAACCTCCCACAGAATCGGACAATTAACATTGACGAAGCAACTAAGTACCTAAAAGAATTCGTTGAACATGTTCCAATTCCGGTGTACATTAATGGGGTTAACGCAAGCACAAAACCATTGGAAGATTCTTGTCCTATTCCTGATGGTAAAGTATGGTCATGTGAATATAAGAATATCAAGACAGACCTTCTCCAAGCTGATTTAACGTTCGTAATTGGCGAGTTCGGAACAGTTTGGATTGAACTGAAAAATATAACCTTAAGCGGAAATCGGCTGGAAGGGCGTGTCTTGTTAAAACAAGGAATTGGACAAATAATGGCCTATCGAAGTGGCTTTGGCTTAGCAAGAACCGGTGTATTCTCTACTTATTCATTCGGTGGAGTGGCCGATCTTAAAGTTCTTCAACCAACTGCGGGGAGAGATGCGTTAACAAATGCCTCTGTGCAAGTTCTTCAAACAATCGTTACTTCGGTCGAACAAATGATAGCACCAATTATAGCAGATTCCCCTTACACGGATATGAATACTTCATTTATGAGTTGGGCAACTCAAAAAAATAAATTTGATTTGTTAGGCAATTTAAGAGTTAGTCTTCTTCCAACAGGAAAGAGAATGAGCCTAAAAGAGGTAAGCGAATTGTCGGAAAAAATACAAGTAAATTACTACAATGGTCCGAGCGATTCTGTTGCAAGGGAACTGTCATCTGAGGATTCGCCTCTAATCCATATTTCACGTAGTAATCCGAGAGCTAGATGTGAATCAGAATATCTGGCAAGATTCAGCAAAGCCAAATTGTTATCAGGTGACCCCCGAGTACTTACAGTAAGGTCAGATGCCTCGTGGAATAGAGAGGAGGCAGCATTAGCATTTAAAATAGGGCAAGTTATAGCTTCCGATTATTTTCTGCAAATTAAAGTTCAATATGGTCATATCTCACACAACCTGGCTCTTTTAATCAAAGAAGACGTTATGCCGCCCATTTTGACCCTTGATACAAACAACGCAACAATTCAGAATCTCCTTAACTGTTACACTTCCGATTTTTTTGCTTTCAATTCTTTTGCAATTGACTTCATAAGAAATACAATTTTCCCACGGATATCCCATCTTGTTCCAAGTAGTACAAGAGAAGGAGCAGACGCATTTTTGAAAGTGTTAAGACGTCAAAGGGATACGTTTGAGTACGATCTATCTGAAATGAGGCAATTAGACGATGTTATAGCAAACTTTGCCAAAGGAGACGCTAAATTTTCGCAAGTAATCGAAACTGCACTTATAGCGGTCAAAAAACAACAACAAGTTGTGGCCCACAACGATGTGCAAAAAGTTGCATCCGTTATGCCAGACATGGTCTATAATCAGCAGGTATTTGAAGAGGAAGAATCAAAGAGCTCTGGGAATAATCGCCCTGTTTTTGGAGCGAAACCCGCTATATTGCGTAATGATGTGGAAACAGACGCGAAGGTATTGGTTTTAGAAGATAACGAAATCATGTTTGATTATAAAGGATTACTTAGGTTGTCTGAAAAAGCATATGGTGATAGAGCTGAATTTTTCTATCAACCACATTATACTGAAATCATTTGGGGTGGTCAAAGAGTCATCTACATTTTCCGTCATTTTTCAGGCACGTTTGGATTCTACTACGATATACAACTAAACGAGCTATTGGATATTCAATCTGGAGGAGCTAGCTTTGAGACTATGACTGTTATTCTTAAGAACGCTGTATTCTTACCGATTCCTTCAAGTCTTTTTCAATATTTCTCCCCTGGAACCAACGAGAAAAAGAAGTTTGACGTTAAATATGATATTTTATATCCAGAAACGTGACTCTTCAAGCCTCTAAAAATATTGCGTTTTTTAATTACAGTTTTCTATCGATGATTTTCCTTTTCTGGAAAACAATGTCTCAAATTGGAGTTTCCTCCAGTCGCTTTTTGACCTATTTTGAAGTGCTGCCCATCGGTCTATTTTTGGAGTACTTTCACCACTAAAAAAAGAAATAGTGCCTTAATAACAAACAATTTGTATTAAGCTATTCAAGCCTTCCATTTTTGAATTCAACGTGCTATTACTAACGCAATTTCTCAAAAATGACCTGACTGTAACTGCCTTGGTATAGAGGAGCATGGAAAAAACAAATTAATGTCTTTTGTATAACTATCGAAGTAATCTCAAAGGTATCAAGAATGCGAGTTGTCATCTCATATACGGACGACGGAGTTAACCGAGCAGACAAACTTGAGAGTGACCTAGAAGACCAGCACATTGGTGTTTGGATTGACAAGCATGGTATTGAGTATGGGAAAACATGGCTTAAAGAAATTGATAAATCTATGTATAAGAATGATTATGTGCTTGGCATAATAACGCCTAACTACCTTGAATCAATCGGGGGCGAGGAAGCCTACGCTAAAATTGCCCAAGGTTTACGCAAGAAAGATATGAAATTTCTATCCCTATTTTTTATGCCGGTCAAAGATGTTAAATCTGTTTTTGTACCAGCGATGCAGGGTTTTAAATTTTATGAGAATTATGAAAGAGAGCTATACAATCTTGTATCTTTTTTAAAGAAACAACAAAAAGACGACCCAAAAGAACTTCTTTCAAAAGTTGAAGGCGCTGAATTAGGCAATCCTTTCCGTAGGGTTCGAGCGGAACATTTTCATGAGGATTACAAACTAATAGCTTCGGCATTTGCTGAGCCTGAAACTGAAAAATATGATGTAATTAGAGAAGCAAAGCCAATTGTTATTTACGGTGGAAGAGGGTCAGGCAAAACGATGATTCTCAAGTCTCTTCTTCCAGAGGTTATTTTATCAAAATATAAAGTAACAAGTTTTGAGGATGCTAGAAAGAAAGGGTTAGATTTTTTTAGCATCTACTTTAGGTTAAAACGAGGTTCATTACTGATCTATGATTACCATGCGATAATTCAAATGGGGTTTTTGAAAACAAGAATAACCTATGATTATGAGCTTTATAAAACATTGATTGAGAAATTAAAAAGAAACCAAATAGAAAATGAACCAGTTTTAACTGCAGGATTAGATGCTGCTTGGGTTGTAAGCCTTAATGAACTAAATCTGAAAATCCTTCAGACAACTCTCGAAAATCTAATAGGTATGCAAGAAAAGAGGATTATTAATATTTCTAGAGAGTGCGAAGAGCAAATTGTTCGTCAAATTACGCAAAAATTAGATGCAACACAAAAGACATTAGTAAAAACCTTTCAGGATTTATTCGATTTTGTTTATCAAGAGCTTCAAAAAATAGAACGTTATCTTCAAAGTTTGGCACTCCCGTGTGCTAATCCTATCGTAAATTGGTGCCATTCAGGTCTCGAACTTCTTGATAATGTATACAAGATTATAACGGAATTAGTTCCTGATTTGAAAGGAATTAATGTATATTTATTGTTTGATGAAATGGAAAATTTAAGACCATTTCAACAGATAACGATTAACGAATGGATTAAAACTTCAAAGAACTTCACAGTAAAGGTAGCCTCAAAATTTAACGGTATACATACTCATATGACACAACAAGGACAAGCACTCCAAGACGGTCAAGACTATTTCACATTTGTGTTGGATTATGATTTATTTGATCCTAAGAAAAATGCGATATATCAAAATTTGTTATTGCAAATTTCTAAAAAATTGCTTGAAATAGAAGGTTTTAAGGAAACGGATTTGCGAAAACAGCTTCAGAGTTTAAAAGAGCCTGAATTACCGATTGAACTGGTTAACAAAGAAATTGAGGAAATTAGAAGGTCTGCGGGCTTAGAATTTTCAGAAGACAAATTAGATGAATATAGAAACAAAATGGATGTTGCTGCAATATTTAGGCTATTGAGAAAAAGAGAAAGAATCGATGGTCGAAGCAGCAAGAAAAAATTGTATGCCGGATTCGAAACTTATTCATATTTGAGTTCGGGGATTATCAGAATTTTCTTAAATCTTGTTGGAATGGCTTTTTACAAAGCAGCGGGAGGAGGAGTAGCCGTCAAGGAAGGGGAACCAATTTCTACCGAGGACCAAACATGGGCTGCTTATACCGTTTCAAAAGCTTGGCTTGAAAAAATACCTGTAAATATAGAAGAACATGGAGAAATAATGTACCAATTTGTGGTAGATGTTGGGAGCGTCCTGAGAGAGCGTCTTTTACACCATTCCTCAGAACCGGAGACCTTAACGATCAGCTTGAAAGACCCGAGCAATTTGAAGGGAGAATCATTGCTTGAAAGTTTACTGATGCATTCTGTTATGGAATCTATTCTCTATGAGAAAATGCTTACTAGTTCGATGAAACCAAAAATTGCAGAAAAAATCTCAAAGGAATATGCTTTAAACCGAATATATGCTCCTGTTCTAGAGCTCAGTTACCGGCCGAGGTGGCCCCGCGGAAGTGAATTTTCTGTAAATGAATTATCTTCGTTGCTCGACCCTGAACAAAGAGATGAAGCAAGAAGAAAACTCCAGAAAAGGCAAAGAAGTAAGGTGCTCGGTGGAACGAAAGAATTGCTTGCTTTCAAACAGGGGAGTGATTAAGCTGGAATTAATTAATACACCGAAGGAATGCGAAACCATTAACACAATAATCGAAGGTTTGCCCGATGATCTTCTAATATGCGCAGGTAGCCCAGAAATAAGATGTTTAGGCATTGCTAAAAGGCTTGCTCAAAATTATAAAGCAAAAAATATTTTGCTAATTAGGTATAGTGGTCATCAGAGCGAAGAAAGAGAACGAAATATACGGGAATTAAAAAACAGATTACAAAATGTTGGAAATATTGACGAAATAATTATCGACGAAGAAAACCCCATCCCGCGAATAAGAGAAATCACTGCCAAAATAGAAACTTACAGTTCAAAGCCAATTGCTAGAATAACTATAGACATAACGACCATTATCAAATGGCATCTTTTAATACTCTTGGAATCGCTAGATCTGTGTAATTTAGCAAAAACCTGCAGATTCGTTTATACTGAACCGGAAGATTACATGACAGATATTTTTATTCCTTTATCGTTCGGAATCAACAAGGTTTTTCCTGTTCCAACATATTCCGGAAATTTCGATTTTTACAAGGACCTTCAACTAATAATTATGCTAGGTTATGAGGGGGATAGAGCATCGGCGGTCTTTGAGGAGATGGACCCTGATGATTGCTTGTTGTTGATAGCAAAACCGTCTTATCACGAAAAGTCTTGGGAAGGACGAACCGAACGATTGAACAAAGAAATAATCAACATAGTTGGCGAATCAAAAATACGCTATATTGACGCACGAAATCCAATCCTTGTAAAACAACAATTAGATGACCTTTTGTCTAATCCAAAAGCAAGACGTTTTAACCATGCTATTGCCCCTTTGGGAACAAAACCTCAAACTTTGGGACTATATGCATATCTAAGAAACAAGCCGCGTAATACAATAGTGGTTTACGGTTCACCTGCAAGGCACAATAAATTTTATTCTCAAGGAATAGGGCGTTCATGGATTCTGCCATTTCAATAATCGAAAACATGAATTTTCGAGGAAATGCAGTTAATCCCTTTAGCTTTACAGCACACGGCATCCATTCATATACGGCAAAAATGATTCCGCAAATATCAAAATATTTAATCGAAAATTTTAGCCAAAAAGGTGATTTAGTCTTAGACCCTTTTTGTGGCTCTGGAACCACACTGTTAGAGGCAAATTTGATTGGAAGAAATGCGTTAGGGATTGATATTAATCCACTCTCCGTATTAATTTCACAAGTAAAGACATCAAAATTTGATGTTGAGACAGCTAAACCAGCAATTATGGAAACGATTGAAGTAATAGACAAATTCAATGATACATGTCGAGTGAAATTTCCGAATATTGATTATTGGTTCAATACTGACGCGAAAGATGAATTGTATAGAATCAAAACGGGAATTGAAGCTCAAAAGAAGTATCTAGACTCAACCATATACCGCTTTTTGCTACTTTGTTTTTCTTCGATAATTAGAAAATCATCGAATGCAGACCCTTACATGGGCAAAACATACAAGTCAAAGCGAGTTGTGAAGAAAATCGCTTCTGGATGGAGACCTGCGCCTATCCAATATTTCAAAGATGCAGTTAATCGAAATCTAGAGCGAATTTCGGCAACGTATAATGGCAAAGATATTACAGCTAATACACAAGCAATTCATGGTGATGCTAAGAGAGTTTCAAAGGTTCTAGACGAAAAGGGATTTTCAATGATCGATTTGGTGGTAACATCTCCACCTTACATAAATGCTCAAGACTATTTCAGGAGCTACAAGTTAGAGCTTTGGTGGTTAGGATTAGCAACACCAGAGCAAGTTATTGCGCTCAACAAAAAAGCCATTGGTACGGAGTATATTTTCGAACACAATTACGATGCTGCCCCTCAAACAGATTGCATTATCTTAAATGATGTATTAATAAAAATTTGGTCTAAACCAAAAATGGGTAGAAGAAAGTCTTACTTGGTTGCCAATTATTTCGAAAGCATGAATGCCTTTTTTGAGGAAGTTAACCACATATTGCCCAAGAACAAATACTTCTGTCTAATCACGGGCAATAATACAATATGTGAAGTGGAAATTCCAACATTTCGAATTCTCGCTTACTTAGCCGAGGAGAAAGGTTTCAAATTGGAAAGACTTTTCAGAGATGAAATAAAATGGAGAGTACTTTTCAAAAATCGGAACCATAACGGCGGAGTAATTAACGAAGAATGGATAACTGTATTTAAGAAAGTTCGGTAACTCTTACGGAATATCTCGATTGTTTTGGAATTAGCAATTTTTTCTTTAGACTTGCTCAAAGTAGGATGTGCTCTAAAGATATTGGCTAATAAATTTTGATTGAAAGTACGAAATGACCTGTACGAGCAATAAACAAGATAAAGTATTCAAAAGGTTGAATTCAAAGTTATTTGACCAACTTTTTGTTGCTCCGATGGAAAACACTGCACACGTAGCGATGGGAGCATAAGGAAAACAAAACGGTCGCCCGCCATCGACGTTGGCAAGTAGTATATCCATCTCCTGATATGTGAATGTGCATGCTTTTTCGGTCAGCTTTTAGCAAACTATGCAGAGCGATAGCTCGCTTGAGATGCCTAAAGAATAATTATCGCTGGAATTCCTAAAATGATTAAGCCGAATCAGAACTGCCCTGTTTATACAAGCTAGAGTTCTTCGTTTTTTCAAGTTCCCGCATTTCAAGCCATAGGGCGACTCCGAGAATTGGCAGAGTCAGCATCCAAAAATCTGTTAAAGGCAAGAAATCGCGGTACAGGAACCCAAACAGAAACCAAATCGTAAATGACAAAATAAACCCCAACTAAACATATGGCAGCCCAGCAAAGCGCAAGTTAGGTCTTCTATGGCGCCAAAAATCTAAGCAAACAAGAGTTGTAACTAGGGCAGCAACAAGAAAGGTCAACCAAGAATTCACAAATCCACGGGCCTCAAGAAAACCAGTCTGAGGCGCCGCTGAAGACGAAAGCGCATAAACCCAAAGCAAACCATGCCTCACCCAAAAACCAAACACGTACAAAGGAGCGACAACAACTACCCACTTAAAAATCGAAGAGGTATCTTGGGGATATTTTAGTTTGTTGCTCAGTATAAACAATGCAGTAAAAATAAGCAGGGCTTGAAGCAGAGCGGAGACGCCCGTGTAAAAATTTAAGAATGCACTTTTTGAAATAGCAGACCCAATTAGCTGGTTTGCCGCCGCTGGTAACAATAGGAGAAAATAGAGTGATTCGAAAAGCAAAACAAGCCTGAACTTTTGGAGGTATTTGGGGTTATTTTTGTGGTAGAGTATGGCGGCGTTTACAGATAGGATAGCTGCAGTTAGGCGAAGGTAGCTTCCGATTGAACCGGCGAGTTCTTGGAACAAAAAAAGAGCAAGTTGTAGCTTGGGTTGGCTGCTATTGATGAAGTGTGGCAAGACGACGATTACCCTTGGGAAATGTGCGAGAAATATGGTCGTTGTAATTGCCTGATATAAGGTGTAGAGCAGAAAAGAGATAGCAACTACGATTAGTGCGGTTTTCATAAAAATGTTAGTTTGCGGATTCATCGCCAATCGGCTTCTCTAAAAGGTAATTATCCCCAATATCAGCTTTCGCCTTTTCACTTGATTGAACAGCAAAGGCTGGGAAATCGATAAAGGACTGCCGTGATGCAAAGAATAGAAAATTCCATTTGACCTTTTAAACTCTAACACGCTTGAAACTTTATTTTATCGTGGGCAATTTGCGTTTATTTAGTGAATAGGTAAATGGTTTTACGCATTAAACCAAGCGTTAACTTTACAGAATCGTGTGTACAATGCTTTTAAGTTTCTACTCTGCATGGAATCAATTGAACTAGCTTGCGCCTTTTGTGTTAAGGGCGCTTGTTTCTCTCTCGCCGCCTTGGTGCGTGGCGCTAGAGGATTCTTTGTTTGGCAAACAAGTTAGAACTTGTGGGGCAAAATGTTTCTTGATTTAATTCTTCCTTCTAATTTGCCTATATCGGTAGCCATCTTGATTGACTATGAGAAAATAGGTTTAGTTCACTTTCTTTGATAGAGACCATGGCTATTTTTCTGAATTCTCGGGCGAATATGTCACTAACAACGCTGATTCAAAAAAGAAATGTTACTGGAGGTGAGATCAAAATTGAGAAGAAGACGTAGTTCCGGTTTTGCTTTTCATGTTGAGAGGCGCATTTGCCATCTTCAACGAAGGTTTAAGGTTGACACGCAAAGTCTGAGAAATCGGTGGATTACTGAACTTGATGATTTGTTTGGGGTGGCTACTTCTATTGCTAAAGGCAAAGTTACGCAGCAGCAGGTTGGCGATAAACTGCAGTCTATAACTGTTAAGGAGAGGCAGATGTGGGCTCAAGCAGCGGCTAACATTGGGGCGGTTATGGGAAACTTATCAAAAGGCTACGACGAGGTACAGATCGACAAAGACTTAGATAAACTGGAGAAGATGCTGAACGAAATCAGTGAAGAGCACGCTAAAACATTTGGACAATCAAGCCCAGCAACGCAAGCACAGGCCGAAAACACAGACAACGATACAGAAAGTTAGGATTAAAGTGGCAACGATTAGTTTCCTCCTTTTTTTTAACAAAAGTTCCCTGAAAAAAAGAATTTCCCATTTCACCAAAAATTTCTAGCTTTCCCCTAAAAGAGCTAAAAAACTGAGGATAATGCAGATACTGTTAAGTTAAGTGACCCATGAACTTCTTATGGTCTAGAACAAGACAAGGGACATTCATTGTTAAATAAATCGTGATATCAAAAGAATGGCATTGTATGCGCCAAGAACGGCAAAACCAATTGTGATAAAAAGGAGACTTGCAATAAGCAATTTTTCTGCACTAAGTTTCTCCCAAATGTATATTTTACCATTATCTCGTGGTGATTTTCTTTTTTCTCTTATTACATGAATTTGTTTCAATCCCATTTTTTCTTCTATGTCTTCAATTTCTTTCAACAATATCATTCTATAAAATCTGTGCTTTATTGCTGTTTGAGCGGAAGTCCATGACATTAGCGCACCAAATATTACGAGAAAAGTCCGTAATCCTTGATCTAACGCGCTTGTACTTGCCATTGTATTTGTGATATACGAATAAGCTGCAACTACAACGGCACCAGCAATTGCGATAATTACGGATGGTTCTTGCCAAAACAACTCTAGTTGCTTTCTTTGATACTCTTGTGCTGCTTTATATTGCTCCGTAAGGTTTTGACTTGCTATATACTGCTCTAAAAGAATGTGATAATTCGTATTCCAATCTGTTGCCAAACTTACATCTACTTACTGCAATACTTAACTTCAAATTATTTTATTTACTGAAGGGCTATTTAAAATAAACGAATAATCGGGCAATCTGTTTGATTAACTGGCACATTTAGGCTTTTTCTTATTTTGGGTCACTTAACTTAACAGTATCGATAATGCACAAAAAATATTAACGGCGTGATGCCTTTTTGATGCATTAGGATAAGCAGTTAAGGTAATGCTAATTGTCCAAGAAAGGTAAAACTCGAAGCATAGAAGAGATTAACGAGAAAATCCGCAAAGGCGACGCACAGGTTTTAACCGCCACGGAAATGAAGAGGTTAGTCGAAAACAGCAGCGTAGAAGTCGCCTTCAAAGAAGTTGATGTCGTTACAACAGGCACCTTTGGCGCCATGTGCAGCAGCGGCGCAGTAGTGAATCTTGGCCACTCTGACCCGCCAATCAAAATTGACCACGCCTGGATAAACGACGTGGAAATTTGCCATCCAGGAGCTGCGGTGGACCTGTTTATCGGCGTCACCAACATGTCAGAGAAAAAGCCTTTCGAATACGGAGGCGGACATGTCATCCAAGACCTTGTAGCGGGCAAAGAGGTTGAACTGCGAGCCACAGCCTACGGCACCGACTGTTACCCACGAACCCAGCTCAAAACAACCATAACAAAAGATGACTTAAACCAGTTCCAGCTCCTCAACTTCCGCAACTGTTACCAACGATATAACTGCGCCGTTAACACAAGCGACGAAACCATCTACACTTACATGAGTAAACTTTTGCCTAGACTGCGCAACGCCACTTTCTCTGGTGCAGGCGAACTAAACCCGCTAATGAATGACCCAGACTACGAAACTATCGGCATGGGTACCCGCATTTTTCTAGGTGGGGCACAAGGTTACGTCATAGGCGAGGGAACTCAGCATAGCCCAAAAAACCTGAGCGGAACACTCATGGTTAAAGGCGACGCAAAAAAGATGAGCCCTGAATTTTTGCAGGGAGCCGCATTCACAGGCTACGGCACCTCAATGTACGTGGGCCTAGGGATCCCAATTCCCATATTGAACGAGGGATTAGCCAAGAAAACCGCAATACGGGATAACGAAATCATCACCGATGTTGTCGATTACAGCGTGCCAAGAAGAGACAGACCAAAGCTGCGGCAAGTCACATATAAAGAGCTTAAGTCAGGCTCAATTACTGTTAACGACAAAAAAATACGCGTCAGCAGCCTCTCCAGCTTAAAAATGGCTAAGAAAGTGTCTGAGACTCTAAAATCTTGGATTGAAGGCGGCTCATTTTTCCTGACTTCCCCAATTGAGCGGCTGCCGACAGATACAGTGGTTAAGCCTATGCGTCAGACTGAAGAGATACCGTTTGTTGTCACTGTTATGCATCCAGCAGTTACCTGCACGGAAGAAGATAAAATTCAAGCAATCGCCGAACTCATCGTCACCAAATCAGTTAACCATATTGTTGTAGTTGACGATAAAGGTAAGTTGCGGGGCATTGTTACTTCCTTTGATATTACAAGAGCCATGGCTGAAGGCAAAAAAGCGTTAGCCGACATAGAATCACATAATGTTGTTACAGCTAAGCCTGACGAACCGCTTGAAGTAGCTTCTAAACGGATGGCACAACACAACATTTCAGCTTTACCCGTAATTGACGTCGAAAAGAAAGTATTGGGAATAGTCACTNNGTAGGTAGGTAAAAGATATGGCAAGAATTCTTCTAAGATTCTCTGAAGAGCAAGTGTCACAGCCCATAGCATCAGAAATAATCATAAAATACAAAGTGCCCATGGCCATAATGTCAGCTCACATTAACTCGAAGGGGGGCGAAATCCTCGCTGAAATCCCAGATGACCTGCAGGACTTAGTGGTCAACGCTTTTAGGGAAAGAGGCATAACCGTTAGTGTTCCAAAACTTATCGAGGTCGACTCAGACAAGTGTTTCAGCTGCGGCTCCTGCATCGCCCTTTGCCCTGTTGAAGCGATAAGCACGGCAAAAGATTCAACGGTAAAATTTGACAAGGAAAAGTGTTTGGGAAGCACCTGCAGCGTATGTGTTGATGTCTGCCCTGCAAGAGCAATAAAATCTCTCAAACAAAGCAACGGCGAACAATCAAGTAACAGCAGGAAACGGCAATGACAAAAAAACTGCTTAAACATAGTTTCACAGTAAAAGAGTCGCAATGCACAGTTATTTCTGACCAGCAAAAAGCTATCCAAGCCGCCGTAGAATCTATTAAGCGTAACAGGCAGGAACTTGAACTTTACATAAAAGAAAACCCCAGTTTTCTATACAGCCTAAAACCGATTTCGTTGCCACATAAACCTCTAGTGGCTGAAATGATGGCTGACGCAGCGAAAAAGGCAGGCGTGGGCCCAATGGCCGCGGTAGCAGGCGCAATAGCGGACCTAGCGGTTAAAGATATGAAAAGCCAAGGTTGTGAAGTAGCGGTTGTTGAAGACGGTGGAGAAATCTCAGCTCTCTCAAACATACCTGTTGACGTGGCAGTTGCAGCTGGAAACGAACCCTTGTCAAAACGCTTCGGCTTTCGGCTCACCGAGTTCCCAATTGGCGTAGCCACAAGTTCAGGCCAATTTAGCCATGCACTGAGTTTCGGTGAAGCGGAGGCAGCTACGGTTTTCTGCAAAAACGCCACTTTGGCGGATGCAGCAGCCACTGCGGTCGGCAATGCTGTTAGAGGAGAAAATGTTTCCGCAGGTATCAAAGCAGGAATAAACACGGGATTGGCCATTGAAGGTGTGGAAGGCATCATGATACTTTTTAAGGGCAAAGTCGGCATGGCGGGAAATATTCCAGAAATAATTAAGGTCGAAAAATAATAGCTGCAAGCATTATCTGAAGCCTTTGTTGTATGTCCAATGACCCTTATTAAACCATAGATGATTCGCTTTTTGAGAAAGGCAATATAACGGAAAAAAATACAAAAAACGCATTAAAAAGAGAAAGTCAAAGTCAAAGTCAAATAGGCGAAAAGGCCGAGAAAACCTATTCTGCCTTTCTGTTTAACTGGTTGTAACGTGATTATGCAAGTAACAAAGCTTAACTTCTGATGGCGATTACAGCATCTTCTGTGACTGAGAGAGCCGTCCTTCACGGTTCGCTAATAAGGATAAATTCTTTTACTCGGTCGCCTTTTACTCTTTTCTATGTATCTACTGTACCTAGATGAATCTGGGGACGTGGCAAATTGTCGACGGCAAAGTATTTTTGTGATTGCATTTCTTGTTCAAATTAGAACAGAAACCACTTGCTTGATAGATTTAATTCATGTCGGGTAACTTAACAATATCCCAAGAAATAGTGAAGCTGGCGAGTTTAAACTAATGCAGGCAAAGACAAAGAAGGAAGTTTGGCAGCTTGTTTTCATAATAATTTTTGGCGTAGCTATTCGGTTAATCGCCATCGCCGTTTTCAGCAGCATCTACAAGCCTGTTGACGCGTTCATTGTGGACCAAGAATCCGCCAAAGTAATTCTAAGCTTGCAAAACCCCTACACCTATACTTATCAAGTTCACAACTACACTCTGAGTACTTTTGCTTACCTTCCCATGGTGCCGATTTACTACGCTGCATTTTCTTTTCTGGGAGATTTTCGTTTTGCAAACATTCTTGCCGACGTATTTATCATGATATCTGCCTACTGGATCGCTAAATCGTTTAATCGAGGAACTGCAGTCTATGCAGCTTTAGCTTTTGCAGTTATGCCTCCTTCAATCTGGTTAACAAGCGTCACTGGAACAAACATTATGGTGGGAACCGCTTTTCTGATGCTTTCTCTTGCTGCCTTAGTGCAGAAAAAATATTGGGTTGCAGCTGCATTCTTGGGGCTAGGCGTTGCTTCAAATCAGCTGGTTGCATTGATGCTTCCGCTGTTCGCTTACTATTATTGGAGCGTCCATAAACTTTCACGTTTCACCTTAAGCCTGCTGGTTTCAGCCGCAATAATTCTGCCGTTTTATCTCTCAAGCCCCTCCGCCTTCTTCTACGACATTGTTCAATACCAGCTTATTCGGCATGTGCAAGCTGATGGCCCATATAGCCTCTACAACATCTTCAATAGCTTTGGAATTCAATTAAGCTTCACGATAAGAGCAGTCATCTTCATCGTGCCCTATCTGTTTGCAATGTTTTGGTCCCGACGACATTACACGGTGCTGCTTGCTTCAGCAGGCGTTCTGCTGTTTCTAGCGGCGTTTGTGCTTCCCATAGATGGGTTCTGGAACTACTTCATACCATCACTAGCTATACTGTGTGCCTTCATACCAGCCGGTGTTGATGAGCTCCAACAAAGGGCAAAGAAGTTTTCATAACAGTTTCCACACAATATTCATGCTTTAGGTTTTTTTGCTGAGTGCAGATTTTAGAATTACTCGTTTAGCCTCGTTAAAGCCGCATTTATTCCTCATTCATTTCCAATAGACGTTTTTCATTTAGTGAAGACGATATCAGCACATTTAAATAACTGCCTGAAAGTGAAAGCGAAGGCATGACACATGAGAACTCGCATAGTAATGATAGGTGTAGTTTTATTAATCATTGGAATTGGACTTTTTGTGTCTGGAGCGATTGGTTTGCGAGGATCCACAAATACAATAACAGTTTTTAATCAGTCTAATTCTGGCGAATATGTGTCTAGCGAGATTCTTTTGAACGCATCTTCATCGATCATCGTAAGATCTCCTCCGACAGTCGGGGGATTAGTTCCTGCTCAAGACATAACTTTGGTTACTTCAACTAATATCAACTCTTATGCTATATCTAGTAACTCATCTGTGGCAGGAACCAGAGCTTACACTTCAATCACAGGCAATTATTACTACGTAATCTTTTCCTCTACTCAACCCAACACAAAATTAGCAATTACTAATGCGCCACTTGCAACAACAGCTGCGTTCGGGTTGCTATCACTTGCAGGCATTGGCTTTTTCTTTATTGGAATTATTCTTGCAATTGCAGGAGCACTCCTAAAGAACAAGAACCAACGAAAAAACAGTGAATATGAATATCGCTATCCGCCCGCTAAAACATAAAGAGAAAATTGACTGTGAAAGAGAAGTTGAAAACTGGTGTGGCGACCAGTTTATTAACGGTCTAAATTAACCAGTAAAAATGGAAATCCATCTTTAATTGAAGAAAACTCTTAAATCATACAATTGCCAACTGAATGCAAGGTCTCGTTCATGTCATCAAACAGTAACACGTTTGAAATTCAAAGCTATGACGAAAAAGCAAAAATGTTCTATGTTAAATCATCCTGCGGCAACGTCGTGCAGGTGCAAGATACATTTGCAGAAATGTTCGCGCTGTGGGTGGGCAGAGTATTAATCACTGCTCAAAACGAAAAATGGGCTCAAATTGCAGGAAGCTTAACCACGGGTTTTGCCACAAGCGTAATTGAGGCGACTGCCGAAGCAGCAATCGAACGTCCTGTTCCAGCAGACCAGACACCTGACAAACGACCTGGCATACTTATTCAAATTTATAATCGTGACCGATTTGAACTCAAACACCAACTTATGCAGCGTATCGGTCAATGCACCCTGACATGCCCAACAACTGCAGCCTTCAACGGCTTAACTGGCAAACGTACCCTTAACGTTGGCAGCAGCCTTCGCTACTTCGGTGACGGCTTCCAGAAAAAAGCCATGGTTGGCGGTAGAAAATGTTGGAGGATCCCAGTCATGGAGGGCAGCTTCATCGTTGAAGATGGCTTTGGCGCGATGGAAGCAGTTGCAGGCGGCAACTTTATGATTTTCGCCGCAGACCAACCATCGGGACTTAAGGCCGCTGAAGCAGCAGCAGACGCCATCCGAGCAAACGCTCCTGATGTAATTATGCAGTTTCCAGGAGGAGTATGCCGTGCAGGAAGCAAAGCTGGCTCACTCAAATACAAACTTAAGGCTTCAACTAACCATCCGTACTGTCCCACCTTGCGCACGCTCGTTCCCGACACAGTCGTTCCAGAAGGCGTAACTTCCGTTTACGAAATTGTCATGAACGGCTTAACATTAGACGCAGTTAAGAAGGGCATGAAAGAAGGCGTAACAGCAGCACTTGGCGTGCCAGGCGTCGTGAAAATTTCTTCAGGCAACTACGGCGGCAAACTCGGTCCATTCAAAGCTTATCTGCGTGAAGCCCTAGGGCAACCGATGCCTGAGCCAGCACCGCCAGCAAAGGCAAAAGCTTAACCTTCCGTTTTTTAATACGGAACTTTTATTTGATTCCTTTTTAACGTTAGTTATCCAAATAAAGTTAGATTTAGTGAAGTTATTTGAGTACAGCGAGTACAGCTAAAAAATCGTCTCTTGAACTGTTCCGACTGCGGAAAATGATCAATTCCCTAGCCACTAAAGAGGGCAGCCACACAGAACTTATCACCGTTTACGTGCCGCCAGGCAAACAAATCAGCGACGCCCTAAACCTACTTCGAAATGAATACGGCACAGCCAGCAACATTAAATCAAACGTTACCCGCAAAAACGTGCTCGACGCCATCACCAAAGCCCAGCAGAAACTCAAACTCTTCAAAGACCCCGGCGAAAAAGGCATAGTGGTTTTTACTGGTGCACTTCTAGCGGCAGGTGCTGCGCCAGGAACTGAACGCATGGAATCCTACGTTATTGTTCCGCCTGAACCGATTAGGATTTTTCTTTACCGCTGTGACTCACGTTTTCACACTGAGCATCTTCAGGAGATGCTGCGGGAGAAAGAGAGCTATGGGATTCTGCTGGTTGATGCCAATAACGCTACCATTGCAGTCTTGCAGGGCAAACGACTAGAAATTGTTCGACAGATGCATAGTGGTGTCACTGGCAAAACTAAGGCAGGTGGCCAATCCGCTCGGCGATATGAACGCCTCCGTGACATGCAACTAAACGAGTACTTTACACGTGTTGGCGCACATGCAAACGAAGCTTTCCTGGCACTTGACAATCTAAAAGGCATCATTTTAGGTGGGCCTGGACCGACCAAATATGACTTCGAGAAAGGCGGCTACCTCAACTATCAGTTGCAAGGTAAAATCCTCGACGTACTTGACACTGCCTATGTGGAGGAGCAAGGCGTGAAAGAAGTGGTGGAGAAAGCCCCTGAAATCATGAAGAAAGTCCGCTACATCGAGGAGAAAGAAATCATGCAGAAATTCCTCTTCGAAGTCGGTCACGACACAGGACTGATAACTTACGGTGAAGGCGAAGTCCGACGCCTATTGCAGGCTGGTGCAGTCCGATTGCTTTTGTTGTCAGAGAGCGTTGATTTGGTTCGCCTCACTATCAAATGCAGCGCATGCGGCAACGAAGAACAACACACCATCAAAGCCCCCGAAGAAGGCGCTTTCGAGCAGGGTCTTGTCGGTAAGCCCTGTTCCAAATGCAGCGCACCCTCATTCACAGTAGTGGACAAGAAAGACGTTGTGGATGACTTAGCTGAGTTGGCTGAACTTGGAGGCACAGAAGTTGAGGTTATTTCAACTGAGACCGAAGAGGGACAAATGCTAAAGAACGCTTTCGGCGGCTTAGCAGCCATGCTTCGATTCAAACAACAAAGCTAAACCCACAGGCTTTTTTTGCAAGTGCATTCCGAAAGTGAATATTTCTTCTACAAATAGAGCCCAAATAGTAGGCCTCCCCAAACGAGCAGAGCATGAACAACCGAAGATGATACCACATTCTGTGTTCTATGGAAAACGTAGCCGTAAACCAACCCTGGAGCAAAACGCAAGGCACCATAAACTGCTGCCAAAACGATGTTTCCTGAGAAACAGAAAAAGCCCAAAGGAAAATTGTAGGCGGCATAAAAAAACGCTCCAGCAAGTATTCCATTAGTCGATCCAAACTTTGCGGCAAGCCTCGTCTGGATGTATCCCCTAAAAATTATTTCTTCACTTAAACCTGCAATTATGTAGCTAAGGAACTGATATCCCATGGGTATCGAGAACCCGGCAAAGCCGCCTCCCAAAAATCTCGAAAGAATTCCAATTACGAAAACAAGAACTAAACTAACCAGTAAACCTAAGGCCAAACTTTTAGCCAGATTAACCTTTGTTAGACCTATGCTTCTATGGTTTTGTTTTGAATATTTTAGGGCTATGACCACAGGGACCAGGATTAGAGCGGCAGCGATTGCGCCTCGAAGCACATAAATGGGGTCAGCCGTCAACGTTGTCCGAACCCAAACTTTATCATAAAATCCGTAGATTCCAAATGCTGCCCCAAACACAGCTACAGCCACAGCGATGCTTAACAAAGATTCTTTGTTTTTATATGCAAAGTCGATTTTTTTAGGATGCAACCTTAAACCTTTCGCAACCATAAAAGTCGACGAAAGCCCTACCGCTAAAATTAGGGCAAAAATCTCAAGGTCCACTGGCGCAGGATAAACCAATTTGTCAGTTGCTCTCCAAATACAATCCTACTGCTCAATATTAATAAATTTGCCATTACTCACTTGCTGCACTTTTAAGTTCTTTTGTAAGTTCTCGGAATTAGGCACGGACCCAATTTTTAGGAGCTTTCATAACGCGAAGGCTAAAGACTTAAACATATTCAGTAACTGAATAATTCAGCGAGTGAATATTTTCGAGAAAAATTTTTTTCAAGTAGTGAAAGCAAAGCCTTTATAGTATTTTAGCTCATGATTTACTATTGTGGACGAATTATGGCTTATGAAGTTAAAGTAACTCGGCAATGTCAAACCACAATCCCCAAGGCTATCAGAAAAAAATACAAAATTGACGAGGGCGACAGTGTAATCTATATTGATTTAGGCGACCATGTGGCAATGCTGCCTGTTTCCAAGCATCCACTTGAAGACTTAAAGGATCTAAAAGTTGACGTCGCAGAATCCGTTCAAGAAATGCGAACTAAAGCTCTAGAAACTGCCCAACGGCTAGTGGACAGAAAATTAAACAGGTGATTGTATTCTAATTGAATCTGACCTCTTGCTTGCTGCCCTGAAAAAAGAGGATCGTCTCAAGCAAACCGCCGAAAAAATCCTCTCAAAAGTAGATTCAGGCGAGCTAAAAGGTGTGTATGCTTCAACTGCCGCAATTCAGGAAGTCATTTTTTGGTTCTATAACAGACAATTGCTGGACCAGCTTACTAAAGCAGTCAATGCTCTAACGCACCTGCGAAATGTTGAGTGGATCCAAATAGACCCTGAGATATGTCTAACCTCATCACTGCTCATAAGTGAGTACAATATCTCGCCTTTCGATTCCTATCACCTTGCTACCGCAATAAAAAAAGACAAAACAATCCTTAGCACTGATCACATATACGATAGAATCAAGGGCATAACGAGAGTAGAACCCCAAAATTATGCTGGAGGTCTCTAATAGTCCCCAGAAAAGTCAACGTCAAATCAATTGATGAAAAATCAAATTTTTTTGGGTAAGGTGGGGAGGGGGTCAGCCCCTCTCTCCTAAACTACAATTCTTTCCAACAGCAAAGAAGCTTGCTTTGCATATAAGGGATATTTCGATTCTCGTAATATATTCCGTTCTTCACAACTACAGCTACTAAAAAGCGTTAAACCTTCTACTTTAAAAAGTCTGGACCAGCTACATAGGCTCTTTCAACCCATGCTTCCGCCTTGTCTGCTTTCACTCTAGCAGCACCATGTCTACTTGTCTTTCCGCTTATTGCCACCGGGTTACTAAAACGACGGGTTTCAATTACTATTCGTTCACCTTTTATGGCATCGTTTTCTTTCGTATGATAATTTAGAAATGGCTTGGACATAGAGTGTTATCGGCTCTCTTGGATTTTGCCTTCCCTTTCTAGCGCATCGAAAACCTGATGTACGGTTATATAACTTAAACCTAAAGCGTCTGCGGCGTCACTGGGGTATATTTGTTTTTTCTTTTGGAATTGCTTCTTTAGGTATGTCTCTATCAAAAATTTTGTCTTTTCAAATGGCGCTTCATTTGCTTCAACCCTTTCAACAGCTACCATAGATGGCTTTCCCCAACTCTACGGCTATATGAAAGTGCAAATATTAAAGGATTAATTAAGAAACAGGTGAGTTTTCTCTTTGGACGAGGCGTTCAATTTATTTTCTATTAATATCTCTTACCCGTATCTTTTTTTATTTTGAGGTTGCCCCCGAAATAATTTCTACCTGTCTTTGAAAGAGCTTAGTTAACTGCTTCAAAATTTCCTTGTTAACTTTGCCTTTCTCTGGCTCTTCGGTAGCATGAACGACGATTTCGTCGTCGGCGAGTTCTATTTTTAATTTAGGGCTGTTGGTAAACAATCTGATATCTACACTAAACAGTAAGAGATTAGTTTGGGGAAGGGTGACTGGAGGTTTCCCTCTCTCCCTTGAACTACAATTCTTTCTAACAGCCAAGAAGTTTGCTTTGCATATAAAAGATATTTCTATTCTCGTAAAATATTCTGTTCTACGCATCTACGATTGACTTAAAATTGTCCTCTTCATGTTAACTCAGAATTTCAAGCATTTGGGCGGCTTTCAATACTTCTATGTTCTCAAATTTCTTCAACGATAACAAATGCTTGTCTCCGCTTACAATGTAGTCCGCCTTTCCTTTGAAGGCTGCGTTTAGAACTATATCGTCTTCAGGGTCTTCCAATACAACCTTTAATTTAGAATCCACTGCTACAATCGTGGCTGATTGTAATAGCATTGAAATAAACCTTTCAATCTGAGTGCTTGTAATAGCAAATTTATCTCTTGAAAGAACATCAGCCAATTCAGCTAACATCTGGCTAGATAATATTACTGTGTGTTTCTCTAATAGTTTAAGGAGTAGCTCTCTTGGTTTTCCATTAGCGAGGAACGCTGACACTAAAACATTGGTGTCAACTACGACTCGAGTCATCTTACGCGCCTTTTTTGGCTCTCTTCTCAACTCTATATTTCTGAATCTCTTTTAGAATTTCAGACTCAGAAAACTTTTTTCCTTTGTGTTGTCTATCAACTTCGGTAAAAAGGTCTATGATTTCTTCCCCTAAAGGCGGAACCACAAGTTTGCTAACCACGAGCTTATCATCCTTTCTGTAAACTATGAGCTTTGTTTTTGCAGTTATTTTTAGCTCCTTTCGGAGCCGCTGTGGAATAACTATTTGGCCTTTAGTTCCAACAATTGCAATCTCGGGTTCTTCTTGCTCCATTTTTCATCAACAGTATAATTTTCATACTGGCAAATAAGGATGCCTATGGATACCTAAGTATTTCTGGTGATGATCCGAATTCATTAAAACAATAGACGATAAAACTCATTCTTCACATTTCAAAGAAAAAAGTACTTGTTCTATTTGGCTTTTGGTTACGCCCGCCACAAAAAGCTGTTTCTGCCGTGACGTTGCGCCCGATGCAAGCTCGACTTTGGTATGCAAAAGCCTAGAAAACTCTTTTAGAATTTCCTTGTTAACTTTACATTTCTCTGGTTCTTCGGTAGCGTGGACGACGATTTCGTCACCGTCGAGTTCTATTTTGAATTTGGGGCTGTTTGGTTTAACAAAAATTGTAATGGTTGCGCCGTCTTTTGTCTCTTTAATGCTCATGCAGTTATGCACTCGCATGGTTGCGAATCTTTCCCCGGATGGAGTGCCCAATTGAACTTGTTTCGCAGGGTTTGGGGATAGAATTTGTCTATGTCAAACTTGACTTTCTTTGCCCATTTTACGTAAGCGGTTGGGTCGATGTAGGATTTAAGTGATGTGCCCAGGTTGTATTCTTTTGTAAGTTTTGTGAGTTGCAGGTCAAGTTTGGCTCTTGCGATGCGGGTTTCAAGGGTTTCGGTTTTTTTGCCAGCCGCCTTCTTTACCACTAGCTGTTCCTCTAGCGATTTGAGGTTGGCTACTTTTTGCTCAACTCGTTGATCAAAGGTTGGCGGAATCTTTCGTTTGTGATTTGCCACTTCAGCGACCTTTAGATTAGCCATCTTCGCAGCGTACACTTTCTTGTAGTCGGGATCTTCTTTGACTATGCCGCTTTTTTCGAGTTCTTCTCTGACGGTTTTGGTGCATCTCCATGTTCTGAAGACTTTGGCGGTGAGTTTAGGCATTTTTTCGCTGAGGAATCGGGCAACTTTTTTGGAGTCAACACCTTCAAAAAGGTATTCTTTGCTTGTTTGGCTGTAGTGCTGGATGTTTCGTATGACTTCTGGCGGCGCTGGAATATCTTTTATCCATCTTACGCTGTCTTTGCCCAGAAAGTCAAAGTGAATCATGCCTTTTTTCTCATCAATAGTAATATGTTCTTTTCTGAGTGTAATTGCGCCTACTGTGTCGGCTTCATCTGGGTCTTTTTCGTCGCCGACCCTCATGTTGGGCACTAAAATTAGCCATGAAACCGTCGCGACTTTCCGTCTCGTATCATCTTTGTCATTGAGGTTACGCATGATGTGCTGCTCAATGGTTTTGATTTGTTTGCCCAAAGTTTCTGCTTTCTGGAACTTTTCTTTCTCGCGGTTCTGCTTAAGAAACGCAGTATCACTAAACCAAACGTATTTGATTTTTCCTGTAAGTTTGTCTTCCCATTTGGCAACATACATTTTGTTAGGTTCCCAAACTACGCCTTTCCATTGCCCCGCTGGGACCGGTGCATCGGGTGGCAGATTCAAAATTATATCTTGTTCGCTTGGACCATCCTTCCATTTACCTCGTTGCGGGTGGTCGCCTCTTCCCGCGAAAAGGCAGCTGGGCTCAGAAGTCCAATTGGCAATCTCAAGCCTTTGTCCATCAACCTCGGCGTAACCATATTTTTCTTTGAATTCCAAACGCTTAACTTTGCGTTCTTCAGCCTGCTGCTTCTTGATTTCTTTAGTTAAAGCTTCTTTCTTCGTTTTTTCGCTCTCGATGAAACCCAAGACTTGACTAAAGTCAATCTCTGAAGCTTTTGCTCCAGCGTTGTTTTGAGTTGCAGTAGGCTGGTCAATGCTATTTAGGAAACTTGGGATAAAAGCATCGAGGAACTTAGCTTGCGGGTTCTCTTCTTTGAGTTGGTTGAGGAATTCCCGCATAAAGTTATGTTTGAAAACTTGATCGGGCGGCGATGCGGTACTAAGGGTTTTCCGTTCCCATGCAACCGCCATTTGCTCACTTTTCGGCGTCAGCTTCAATGTTTGTCCAGCAATTTTTACGCTGAAGCCTTTGTAATCGTAAGGCGGAACAAATATGCCGTTATGTTTGAGGCTTTTCATAACGTGTTTCAAATTATTTATCCTCACACATTTTTTCTGTGTTGGGGGTGCAACTTTCTATACCCTCCGTGTTCGAGGCTTAAAAACCTAATGTAGAAAACGGCAAAGTTTCACTTAAAAAACAGTTTTTTCTGTTTTCTTGTCGCTCGGTCGCTTTGCAGTTTTTTGTAGACTGCCTCCACGTTTTTGCGTTCAACGTACCCTTTATGCGGTCGGAAGCCACCGCTAAATCCTCCAGGTATATGCATGAGCTCGTGTATGAGCGTTTTTTCCCTGTCTTCAGGTGACATTCTATCGAAGATTTCGGAGATTACCTCGATAGTGTAGGAAGGCGGTAGGTTGAGGACGTCTTGCCAAACTTTGCCTAATCCATGGATGCGGGCGATTGTGCGCTTAGCTTTGGAGCCTCTGCTTCTAATGCAGAACACATATTGCGGCACCACATGGAAAAACTCGCATTCCTCTGCGAGCTGGTCAACCTGCTTTTTAATTTCTGGCGCCTCATAATACTTGATCGGCAAGTTCTCGTCTCTCTCTTTAGAGATGTATATTTAGAGTTTAAAAGTTACGTGGTTTCCAGCAAGTTCAGGGATAAAAATGGTGTGTGACCAGTTGATCAGTTTTGTTAGACTGAGTATTTTTAGAGAGTAAACCATTCCTAAGCAAGCTTAACTTTTCCTTAAGCTGCCGCTATTCTTTTTCTAATTGTCCTCTGAATTTTCTGCAGCTTCTTAATCATGGATTGTAACTCTGCATCTTTTTCTTTTAGCACTTCAATGGAATCCTCTGGTTTTCCAGGTCTTTGCTCCAGATACATTGCGAAAAGGTTCGGTGTTTTAAGTGGTTGGCTTGGGGGTAATTCTATGTCTAATACTCCTGTTAGGTATTCTCTAAATAAGCCATGCATGTTATTGGCTAACTGGTTTTCTTTAGTTAAAGCCCGCTCTAAAATTACAATACCTGTTTCGGTGATTTTGTATGTCTTTCGTTTTCGACGATTTTGACTGTCCCATTCTCCCTGTATGTACTTTGAGTCTTCCAAATCTGATAGTATGCGGTAAACGCCGCCGCTGGTTAACTTGACGGCGCCCCCTGTTTTCTCTTTAACTTCTTTCATTATTTCGTAGCCGTGATAAGGCTTCTTGCTTAGCAGGGTAAGCACTATAAGCCGTATGTAGCCCTTCCGCATTTCTTTGAGCCAGTTAACAGTGGAGTCTTTTTCCATAGTTCTTCCTTCGTATCCACTGCATAGCAAAACAATATTTATATTCTATTGAAACATATCGCAATGAAACATATCCGATCCATGATAAATTAAATTAACTGTGAAAGTTGAAAACTTATGGTTGACTATAAATGGGTTGCCCTCTCAAACACAACACTTGGCACACTGATGGCTTCAATAGATGCCACCATCGTCTTGATTGCGCTGCCAGCCATATTCCGCGGAATCAACATTAACCCTTTTTCATCCTTCCAATACATGCTATGGATACTTTTTGGGTACAGCATAGTAACTGCCACCTTACTTGTCACCTTTGGTAGGCTTTCAGACATGTTTGGGCGAGTGAAACTCTACAACCTAGGATTCGCTATCTTCACAGTGGGCTCGATACTGCTTTCAATAACCCCCAGCCAAGGCGATGCAGGAGCAATCGAATTAATAGTTTTCAGAATAGTCCAAGGCATCGGCGGCGCATTCTTATTCGCTAACAGCGCTGCAATAATAACTGACGCTTTCCCACCTAACGAGCGCGGCAAGGCACTTGGAATAAACCAAATATCTTTCTTAGCAGGCTCTCTAGTCGGTCTGGTTCTCGGCGGAATTTTAGCGGTTTACGACTGGCGACTCGTGTTCTTGGTCAGTGTGCCAGTTGGAGTGGTAGGTACAGTTTGGTCATACTTAAAACTCAAAGAGCAAAGCACCATTAGAAAAAACCAAAAAATCGACATTTGGGGCAACATTGCGTTTGGAGGAGGCTTAACATTAATTTTAGCAGGCGTGATCTACGGCTTAATACCGTACGGAAACTCTGTTATGGGCTGGGCAAACCCATGGGTCATAGCTTCACTTGTCAGTGGAGCGGCTCTTCTGATCGCTTTTCCATTTATCGAAAACCATGTATCTGACCCAATGTTTAGACTTGATCTGTTTAAGATACGGGCATTTAGTGCCGGCAATCTTGCTTCGCTATTCAGCTCGATGGCAAGAGGCGGGGTACTGATAATGCTCATCATACTGCTGCAGGGAATTTGGCTTCCTCTCCATGGCTACAGCTTTGACTCCACACCGTTCTGGGCTGGAATATTTATGATACCTATGTCCATAGGATTTGTCTTAACTGGCCCAATCAGCGGCTGGTTATCTGACAAGCATGGCGCAAGGATTCTTGCTACTTTAGGCATGGTGATTTCCGCTGGGTCCTTCCTTGGCTTCGTGTTGCTTCCAGTCAACTTTGTTTATTTGGCTTTTGGATTTGTTCTTTTCGTAATGGGGATTGGCGGAGGTATTTTTGCTTCACCTAACATGGCATCAATCATGAATTCTGTTCCAGCCGAGTACAGGGGTGCAGCTTCTGGAATGCGAGCAACCATACAGAACAGTGCAAGCACGATAAGCCAGGCTATATTTTTCACAATAATTATAGTATCGCTAAGTGCAACCCTTCCAGGAGCGCTATCATCCGCCGCTATTAGTGCCGGTGCTCCTCAACTTGCAACTGCCTTGGGTGCAACTCCAGCCTCCGCTGCCCTCTTCGCCTCATTTCTGGGCTACAACCCAGTCGCAACTTTGCTTCATTCTCTACCCGCATCGTTAGTAAGCGCAATACCAAAGGCTACAAGTGATTACCTCACAGGATCAGCCTTCTTCCCAAACGCAATTTCAGCTCCGTTCATGACTGCTCTCAGAGAAGCCTTCATCATCGGCGCGGTAATGTGCATTATAGCTGCGGTTTGCTCTTTCTTTAGAGGCAGCAAATACGTTCATGGACTGACGGCGGAAGCAGACAAAAAAGAACTGACACGGGTGGCGACGTGAAAGTCAAATCTCCGACTGTTGCTTATAGCAAACGCTTTTATCGGTACGCGGTTTTGTTCTTATTTGGATGCATATGCCTTCGGTTAAAGACATAATGACAAAAAACGTCATAACAATTGGCGTAGACAAAACCGTGTTTGAAGCGGCTGAACTTATGACTTCTAAAAGCATAGGCTGCTTGGTAATTGTCGATAACGAAGTGCCTGTTGGAATGGTTACGGAGCGGGATTTTCTGAGGCGAATCGTTGCTAAGCGGGCTTCTCTTGACGCTAAAATAAGCGAGATAATGTCAAAGTCCCTGATCACTGTTGACCCTGAAGCGTCAGTTAAGGAAGCGGCTCAACTTATGGCAGCCAACAAGATAAGGCGCCTTCCTGTTGTCAAGCAAAATAAGATAGTAGGCATAGTTGTCGCCTCCGATTTTGTTCGGCAAATGGGAAAAAAGTCAACAAGCGAAGAAATCCTCGAGGCGATTGGTCGCTACCCGGGAGCTCAACCATTTTAAACAAGGTCCAAATAAGAATTTGTTTTTTGCGACCTATTTTGCGTTCTTTTACCAAAACTTTATAACATTGCCAAGCGTTTTGGAAGATAAAAAGGTAGAAGCAAGATGAAATTCGGCACATACATGTTTGAAGCAAAAAAAGTTCCAGGCTTCGACTTTGACCTTTTCCGAGTTAAACCTGAAGTTGGCAGACGCATGCCTCCGCAACCGGACATGTACAGCAACATCGCAATTTTCGGCGACAACGTTACCGCGCGCAACCACCCTGACTGGATTTCTCAGTCAGATCTTGGTCCAGCATGGAGAACAAACGACAACTTTAATGTCAGATGGGACATTCTCTGCGCAACCCAACCTGAACACAGAGCCGAACAACTAGATTACATGGAAGACGTAGCACGCAAAAGCCCAGGCATTTGGCTAAACAGCATCCACTTCGCAGACCACGGCCACTGCATATGCCCACGATGCAATGCGCTCCACGAGAAAAGCGGTTTAAGCTGGTATGAATGGCGACGAAAAGAAATCACCGATTACATGGCAGCAACAAGCGAGCGGGTACGTGACAGAGCAAAAAGCCAATTCGTCATCGGTGTACTTCCAGACCCAGTTACAAACTATGAACGATTCGGCGTCAACTTCGACGACCTTGCACCCTTGACCGACGAATTCTTGGTTGTAATGTTCAGCAAAAACTACGCGACCCCATGGTACTGGGAAATGCTCACTCGCAACTTCAAGAAACTCTTCAAAGACGTTAAACTAAACATTGCACTCTACGTTATCGGGCCCGGCGACGACCCACGAGAAACCCCAACTCCAAGCGAGCTATTGACAGTTTCAGTACGTATGGCAAGAGCAGGCGTTGACGGACTACTCTACTTAACAGATAAAGCTGCTCAGATGGTTGAATTCCAGAAGGCAATGATCGCGCAGAAAGACGTTCGGGAACGACTCAAGAGCTACGGCGGCAAAGCAGGCCAAGAAGTTCTTGACTTAGTCACAAGCTGGGAAAAGATCGTAGGCAAAGCCTAAAACAACACATTGCAGACATGAGTGGCTTCAAAAACCACTTGGGCTGCCCTTTTTATTTATTTTTTCACTTAATCAAAATTGAATAATTATTCAAGGGCTATTTTTTAGCCCCATTTTTGTGGTTTAGATTAACAAAAAAGTAAGTTTTGGTTAACTATTTTATATAGTCTAAAGCTTTCGTTTTTGTTTCGCGGATTTCCTTCATAGATTCGTATTGGGCTTCGATTAATATTTTGAGAGCGTCGACGTTCTTTTTTACTTCTTCCAGTTCGCCCGTTTTGGTTAGTATGCCTGATTTCGTGAGTTGCTCGTTCATCTTGGTGACTGTAACCTCAAGCACTTTCACTTTGAAGGCAAAAATCTGCAGTGTGTAGAGCAGGCTGAGTTGACTGTTTAAGCCTTCAAGCTGGTCTAAAGTTCGGGCTTTCTTTATGAACGCCTTTATTTTCTGTTCGTCGGTGCTGTCAGGTGACTGCATGATTCGCTCGTAGACGGCTGATTGCCTCCAGGTATCCTCTTTGGTTTCATCCACAACTTTCTGAATACGTTTAGAAGTCTTATCCAGTAATTCTAATACTTCATCCAAACCCTTTTTCTCTCCAAGACATGCGGTAAATGTACCGTCAACAAACTGTAACATCCATTATATATAATTTTAAATATCAAAGCCAAAGGGGCTCTCAGGGGTCTTCTCACAGGATGAGAACACGGAATTAGGTTGCATTTTGAAAAAACTTCTTATGTGTGTCTTAGAGTAATTTGAATTAAACAGGAGGAGATGGGGAATTAACTTCTCGTTTGCAAGACGCGAGATTGCAGTTTTAGTCACCATGCTTGCCGCCTCATTTGTTGTAAGAGTTCTTTTGTTCCCGTTACAAGGCTACCCTATCGACACAAACGATTTCATTTCATGGTTTAACACTGCAGCTGTACACGGAATAAGACCGTTCTACAGTGATTCAGGATGGACAGATTACCCGCCTTTCAATGTGTATATTTTCTGGTTTTTCGGCTCCATAGCAAACTTGGCATCCAAAGTAGGCATCAGCGCGGGCTCTATCGTGAAATTGGCACCTAACATTTTAGATTTAGGCACAGCCATCTTGATTTACGTGTTCGTGCGCAAGAAATCAAGTTTTAAACTTGCACTTGCCGCAACGGCACTCTACACATTCAACCCAGCAGTAATCTACAACGCCGCAGTCTGGGGACAATTCGATGCCATCTACACGTTTTTCCTTGTCCTCTCACTTATGCTGGCACTTAAAAGCAGACCGTACCTTTCTGCAGTAGCCTTCGCAATTGGCTTATTAACTAAACCTCAGGGAATAGCGTTGGCGCCGCTCCTGATTTTTTTGATTTATAAGAAAAACGGTTTGAAGCAGATGCTAATTTCTGCGCTTGTTTTTGTAGCAACCGTTTTCGCAGTTATTGCTCCGTTTGATTGGGGAGGCAGTCCAATTTCCTTTTTGACCAACATTTACTTTGGCGCCTACAAAGGCTACGCTTACACTTCAATTAACGCCTTCAACCTGTGGGGAGGCTTCACAGGTCTTTGGGTGCCTGATGGCAACCTGTTCATCGTTGGTTGGATTTTGTTTGGGGTTTTTACTGCCTTCACAGTGTACTTTTTGAATAAGCATTGGGGGTACTCAGACGAGTTTATAGCGATTTTCGCAGCGTTCATGCTGTTCTTTGCCTTCTTTATGTTGCCCACAAGAATTCATGAGCGCTACCTTTTTCCAGCCATAAGCGTTTTGGCGTTAATGTTCCCATTTGTAAAAAGAGCTCGTCCACTGTATGTTGGCGTAACAGCGACTTTACTTATCAATGAAGCGTTTGTTCTCTATTGGCTTAATGCATCTTATCCTAATTTTGCCAATTTATATAACGCTCCTTATGGCGGGCCGATCATTGTGGCTGTAAGCGCTATTAATTTATTAATGCTTGTATATGCTTCCATAGTGCTGTGGAATAAGCGCACATGGCTTAAAACTGAACCTGCACCGTTGAATGAAAGCGTGGAGAGAGGTGAACCGCTGTCAAATTAGAATTTGGATTAAACATTAACAAAAAAGACATTGTAACTATCGTCTTGCTTTGTGTAATTTTCTTTTCCTTAGCTGTGGTGAACCTTGGGTACTCCCAGTATCCATCAACGACGACGCAGATATCAAGCGGGCAAAGCTTCTATGTCGATCTCGGTGCCCAAACGAACGTTAAAGCAGTTGTTATTCTGCTAAATCAAGGCGCAGTTAACGCCACAATATCTGTTGGTTCACCTGGCAACTGGACGATAGCAAACAGCGTTAGCTGGCCCTATTCTGGCTCGTCGTTCTCAGAGGACTACAACAAGTACGTTCAATATTCCGGTACCTATCAAGGCCAATATTATAGTGATCAAAACTACATCCCCATCGACAACACAACTCAATACTTGAAAGTGGATTTTGGCCCAGTGGGAGGCTACGAAACATCACTTTCAGAAATAGGTGTTATAGACCAAAATAGCCAGGTAGTAGACATTAAATCGATAACTAACGCTTACCCAGACAACCCTAACACAGACCTCAAAAACCTTGTGGATGAGCAAAGCTCGATTCAGTTCCCCACAGATTACATGTCAAACACTTACTTTGACGAAATATACTTCGTTCGAACAGCCCAACAGTACATCAATTGGCAAGAGCATGTTTTGCCGTATGAATGGACGCATCCGCCGCTCGGCAAACTAATCCAGGCTGCAGGTATCCTGATCTTCGGTTTCAGCCCGTTTGGCTGGCGCATTATGGGCGTCATTTTCGCCACACTGATGATTCCGCTCCTATACCTGCTGGGCAAAAAAATGTTTGGCACATGGATCGGCGGTTTCACAGCAGCATTTCTCTTAACCTTTGACTTTATGCATTTCACTATGGGGAGAATGGGCACAGCTGACACCTATCTTGTGTTCTTCGAAATAGCTTCACAACTCTTCTTTTTCATTTACCTCAAAAATGTCCTCGACAAAGGCTGGAAAACAAGCGTTGTACCGCTGTTTCTATCGTTCGTGTTCTTTTCCTTAGGCTTATCATCCAAATTTTCGATTGCACTCTTCGGTTTCGCTGCAGAGTTAGTGATCCTTCTAGTCATCAGGTTAAGCCAAGTTAAGAACCTCAAAACCAACCTCTCGGGCAAGTTTTACGCATTCCTTGACCGCCCCTACTCATGGATCGTCGCGTTCATCTTAATTTCAATTGGAATTTACTTTGCTACATACATTCCAGACATGATGATCGGCAGATCGTTCATAGACGTAATTAACCTGCAGTATGCAATGTACCATTATCATGCAACACTAACCGCAACTCATCCCTTCGCCTCTCCATGGTACAGTTGGCCTTTAATGTTTGACCCCTTCAACGGTAACATACACACTCCACTATGGCTTCAAGTAACCTATCTGCCAAACGGAACCGAATCAACCATAACTTTGCTAGGCAACCCGGCGCTTTGGTGGTTTGGCTTCGCAGCCTTAATCGCTTTAACAGTCGTTTATGTTCCAAAAATCTTCCGTAGACATTTCAACTTCAAAGCAAATCTGCCTGTTATTTTCATAATTACCTTCTTCTTTTTCCAGTGGCTTCCCTACATAGTGATTACCCGAGTTGTCTTCATTTACCACTTCTACTCTGACGTACCCTTCCTATGCTTGGGCTCAGCATTTGTAATTAACAAGTACTGGAGCAGCAAATGGGTAAAGATTGCAGCCATAGCTTATTTTGCCCTGAACATAGCCATGTTTATTCTCTTCTATCCAATTATCTCAGGCGTGCCCACAACCAGATCTTTCATTGACAGTTTGGATTGGTTTAAAGGCTGGATTTTGGGATGACCCAAGAAACCACAGCTAAAGATAATGTACAGGTTTCGGTTGTTCTGCCAGCCTACAACGAAGTGGACCTGCTGGAAAACGCCGTTGCAAAAATAAGTCAAGCCCTAAAAGAGACAGATTACACATATGAAATTGTTATCGCTGAGGATGGTAGCGTAGACGGCACCGCCCAACGAAGCGAAGAACTTGCACAACAGCTCTCATACGTCAAGCATGTTCATCATCAAGAACGGCTTGGAAGAGGCATCGCGTTGAAAAACGCGTTTAGGCAGCGGAACAGCGAAGTTTTTGTTTATATGGATTTGGATTTAGCTTCAAGCCTTAAATCCCTCAAGTCGCTCATCGACGCCGTCACGGTAAACGGATACGATTTTTCCACTGGATCGCGTATGCTGCCTGGAAGCAAAGTTGAACGCAGCCTAAGGCGTGACATAAGCTCCAAAACCTACAATTACCTAGTCCGCCAAATGTTGGGTTCAACGCTTAGGGATCACCAGTGCGGCTTTAAAGCGCTAAAACGTGAGCCCCTTTTGAGTCTGCTCGACGAGATCGAGGCAAAACATTGGTTTTGGGACACAGAGATGCTAGTAAGGGCTCAACTCCATGGCTACCATATTAAAGAGATACCGGTGGAGTGGAAAAGCGGCAAAGACACAAAAGTTAACCTGTTCAAAGACTCTTGGAGCATGTTTAAACATATTATGCGGCTCTGGTGGAAACTGAAAGTTAAACATGAAAAACAAGTTAACGCCTAACAAAAAGGACAAACCCACGCGTAACCAATGCGAGACCAGCAATCAAAATTATACCCGACCAAAACACAAACCACTCGCTAATTATCGTCATGTTAACAAGATAACTTATAACGAGGAAGCTTGTTCCAAGCCAGAAAACAAGGTTTTCTATTGTCTCCGCTTTTCTTGAAAGAGGCGAATGCACTGCGATTCGAAGGGACAAAATTATGAGCTCTATCATGCCTAATCCGAAAGCAAACTCGAATGCAGCGTTGTAAACCAATGTGAAAGCCGCTGGGTTAGAAGGAGCCGGCAAAGTTATGCTCGTGCCCGGTACCGTAGTAAAAGTGAAGGAGCTGAAAAGAGACTCAAGGTTGCCGAAAAGTCCCTTCGAAACGTTTACAAGGTATATCAACGCCAGCAGAATAAAGATGGAGCCGATATAGATGGCTGTAACAAGGCCTTCTTTTTTCTTTTCAGTTAACGCTTTGGTGCCTAAATCGCTAAACAAGGCGCTCTTCCGCATCCTGTAAGCCCTAAATGCAAATATACTTTTCCCCAAAACATACTAGTGCATGTTTTAAATACCAAGAGATGCTAAGCCTACCATCGGAAGTTAGATTACATGCCTTACTGCCCCAAATGCGGCAATAAAGTCGACGAAAACGTAACCATTTGCCAAAACTGCGGCGCACCATTAAGCGGCGGAACCCCCAACCAGCCATCAACATCGCCGCCTGCAAAACCTGAAAACGCAGAGACACAGGAAAAACATGAAGGCGCAAAGAAAAGCGAGAAACATGAGAAATCCGACAATAGCTTCATAGGCTTCTTGGTAGGCGGCTTAATTTTGATTACGGTGGGAGTTTTTGCCCTGATAGATTTAACTTCTCCCAACTTTCTAAGTCCCACCCAAGACCTAGCCGCCATGCTGCTGATAATCGGCGTAATAATCATAATTGCCGCCATTTACATAGCCACCCGCGTCTTCAGACACTTCCCTGGCCATCCTAAAGTATCCTGCCCAAAAACGCCTTCAACTGCGGCGTGCATTTACACAATCGACACTTCACCGAAATATTTCTGCAGCAGCGGGTATCGTTATATTTTTAGATTAAATCTTTGAACACTTGCTCCTGTGCCTGCTGAGGGTTCTCGAGTGACTCATACCATTGATTGATCAATGGGTTTAGGACGCTGTTTATTTGGCTTGGTTAAGCATCATTGTGCTCAAAATTAACTTTGGTTAAATTTGCTTATATGCTTAAACTTGAAATAAGTTAACAGCAAGAAACCTCGTGGGTTGAAAGTTATGAACCAAACAGTTCGGGACACGGCGGAGCGAATCAAGAGATTGGAAGTGCAAGGAGCAAGAAACGTGGCAATAGCCGCCATCAAAGCCCTTCAAACTTTATCCGAGCAAACAAAGGCCCAAACTAAAACCGCGTTCCTAGACGAGCTTAAAGAAGCGCAATCGACGCTTTTTGCATCTAGAGAAACTGAGCCGCTGATGAGAAACGCAGTTCACTGGGTAATCACACAAGCCCAAGACAGCAGCACAGAAAAAGTCGACGCCCTAAGCGAAATGGTGGCTTCAAACGTCGCTCTGTTTCTTCAAAATCTCGAAGCCTCAAGAGAACGCACCGCCGAAATAGGCGCCAAACGCATCCGGGACGGCATGCTCATCTTCACCCACTGCCACTCCTCAACCGTTACCCGCATGATTGCGAAAGCCAAATCCGACGGCAAAGAATTCAGCGTCATCTGCACCGAAACCCGTCCCGCCTTCCAGGGCAGGATAACGGCGCGTGAACTTGTTGATCTGGGAATTCAAACCATGTTTATTGTTGATTCAGCTGCTCGGTCATACATGGGAGATGTTGACCTTGTCCTAGTAGGTTCAGACGCCATTACTTCAGAGGGCAACGTGGTAAACAAGGTAGGCACAAGTAGCATAGCTGTGCTGGCAAATGAGGCAAGAAAGCCGTTCTACGTGGTCTCTGAACTACTCAAGTTCGATCCAGAAACGCTCTATGGGGAATTCGAGGGCATTGAACAACGCAACCCGGCTGAAGTTTGGAGTGAAGCTCCTAAAGGGCTATCGGTGCGCAACCCCGCGTTCGACGTAACCCCAAGCCGCTATATCCATGGAATCATCTGCGAAGAAGGTATAATCGCTCCTCAATCAATTGTTGAAACTGTCAACCGCGCTTACCCGTGGGTTTTCAAACAATCTTAAACTTTCCACTGCTCTAATGCGGCTTTAAGCTCTTTGTGTGCTTTTGCGTAGTCTTCCAGCGTCTGTCCTTTCATGGTGGCGTCGACTGCTTGTCGCATGGCTTTTGCTCCTGCCACTGTGCCGTCTGGGTGCCCATGTATGCCGCCTCCAGCCTGCAAAACAACGTCTTTGCCAAAGGTTTCCAGCAGTGCCGGTACAAGCCTTGGGTGTAGTCCTCCTGATGCAACTGGCAAAACAGGCTTTAACTTGCCCATTGACGATTTGCAGGCGTCAATGTTTTCAAGCACTTCAGCTTTGGTCTCCGACATTTTGCCTACTACAGTGCCAACGTGGAGCTGGTCTACGCCGATGATTCTTGCAACTATAGCTATGGGTCGCATGGCAATACCGTGCAATTGGTTTTTGGTGAAAGCAGCATGGCCCGCCCTGTGCGCGTGAATAACGAGTTTGAAGTTTTGCTCGCGTATTGTTTGCAGCGCTGCCCAGCCACAAGTTAAAATGTCAACCATAACGTATTCCCCGCCTTGAGCAACCACCATTTCCGCGCGTTTGAGCATGAGGTTGGTTTCGGCGGTTATATTTATCATGTAGACTTTGCATTCACCTGTTTCTTCTTGGGCTTTATCTCGTTTGTCTAAGGTGTGGGCGAGGCGCTCTTCGAATGGATTGAATGCTTGGCTACTGAGGTTTTCGTCGTCTTTAACTACGTCGCAGCCGCCGCTCCAAGCGTCATAAGCTACTTTGGCGTGGTCTCTGGTGTTTAGACCGAGTTTAGGTTTGATTATTGTGCCAACAAGCGGGCGCTCTGGTACTTTCAGTAGTTCGCGGATGCCAACTATTCCGTAGTTTGGACCTCTAAAGCTGTCAAGTAATGTGTTGGGCACGTGGATGTCGAGAAGACGCAGGTTTCTTAGGGCTTTTAGGCCGAAAACATTGCCGGCAACACTGCTTAGAATGTTTGGCATGTTAGCCGCTTCGAAGAGTTCGATTGGGTAAGCGATTTTTATGGTGTTGCCTTCGATGCTATAAACGTGAGCTGCAAGCCGTCGCACATATGGCTTCTCAGTTGTAAGCTCCGTCCATGTGCCAACTGAGCTTTCTGCCGCGACGCCTCCTGCAGCTTCGTTTAAGCTTATACCCTCTGGCTCAACGGTAAAAGTGCAGGTTAAATCGGTTTCTCTGGGTTTGTAAGTTAAATCAATAAAGTCAAGATACTTCAAAGCAGCTCACTTGACTATTGTGGATTGTTTAGCTTAAAATCTTTAACTATTCCAGGCAACAATGAATTGGTTAGTGTGGTCTCGAAATGGAGTTAGCTGTTGAAGTCCTAATGATTACAACTGGCGGTAGCAGAATCGCCATACTTAGCGAAGAAAGCGCCAGCCTTTTGGGTGTGCACAGTTCAGACAGAATACGCCTTGTCTACGGCAAGCAAGAGTTGATTGCCATAGCTAACATAGCTCCTTATTTTCCCAAGAACCGCATTGGACTCTACACTGAAACCGTCCAGGCGCTAGGAGTAAAAGAGGCAGAAACCGTCAACGTGACGTTGGCTCCGCTTCCTGAATCGCTCTACAACGTGCGAGCTAAACTGCATGGCGAACGCCTCCGAGAACAAGACATGGTAACAATCGTTAAAGACGTGGTTGAGCGGCACCTGAGCACCGTAGAGATTGCAGGTTTCTTGACAGCGCTCAGCATCCATGGATTAAGCACCTCAGAGAACGAGGCATTATCCAGAGCTATGGTTGCAACGGGGAAAACGCTCAATTTCGGAGCTGGCCCAATTCTTGATAAGCACAGCGTCGGCGGCATACCAGGCGATAAAACCTCAATGTTGGTAGTGCCCATCGTTGCGGCTGCCGGATACACCATACCCAAAACCTCCTCGCGAGCCATCACGTCGCCTGCCGGTACAGCAGACAGGGTGGAAACTCTATGCCCCGTGAACCTATCCATCAACGAAATTCAAGCCACAGTGGCGAAGACGGGAGGCTGTCTAGTTTGGGGAGGCAGCCTCGAACTCGCGCCAGCAGACGACCTCTTCATCCAAGTGGAGTACCCCCTGGGAATTGACCCTATGCTTTTGCCCTCAATTCTTAGCAAGAAAAAAGCTATAGGAGCCACACATGTAGCCATAGACATCCCTACAGGAATGGGCGCCAAAATCAAGACACGCACAGAAGCCTACACGTTGGCGTCGGATTTCGTAGATTTAGGCAAGCGGCTGGGGCTAAATATTCAGTGCGCGTTGACTTTTGGAGATCAACCGTTGGGCTGCGGTATTGGACCAGCTCTTGAAGCCAGAGAAGCATTGGCCACATTGATGGGTGATGGTCCTCCGGATTTGCGGGATAAAGCAATTAGCCTCGCAGGCATGCTGTTTGAAATGGTGGGTTGTGAAGATGGGCAAGCCAAAGCCGAGGAAATGCTCAGTAGCGGCAAGGCAGAAGAAAAGCTGCGTGAGATCATTGCTGCTCAGGGTGGAAACCCAAAGGTGCAGCCAGAGGATTTGCCTGTTGGTCCGGAGCATGTGGAGGTCCGAAGTGAGAGGGCTGGTAAAGTTATTTGGCTCAGCACCGAAGATATTGTTCGTGTTGCGAGGGAAGCGGGGGCGCCAAAGGAGAAAGGTGCAGGTCTTGTGTTGCACTCCAAACTTGGCGAAACCGTGCATAAAGGAAGTGTTTTGTTTGAAATTTACGCAGAACGAAGCAGCAAGTTAGCATCGGCGCTTGAGCTTGCAAGTCAGCTGTCGCCTGTAGTATTGACTACGAAGCCTGCGGAAAAGATGGTTCTCGACCGGGTGCCTGAAAAGTTGACCCACGAGAAAGCGTTTAGCCTCGACAGATAAACCTGAATTACAGTTAAGCCAGAAAAATGCTTGGTTGCACAATGACGGAGGAGAAGGTCAATTTTTTTGGGCAAAAACCAGCAAAATTGCTCAGGACAAAAAAACCCTCGATATGAAGACTTTTTAGAAAGAAACAACAATGCAATTTTGGTTACTATGCCAAAAAAAACAACTTGGCAAGAAAAACTCCATGACAGCAAAGACCAACCCCAAGTTGAACTCTTAACCGGTAAGATGGCTCAGAAATGGGGCAACGGCACTTTAGGACCAGTTAATATGCAAGGTGTCTCAAGGCAAATTGACCACCACCATCAATGAGGTGCGTTCAGAACTAGCCAGCAAGCACAACGCCTCAATTGGTTGCCCTTTAACCACTGGCATTTTTGCTTGGATTTCTGCCAACGCAGCCGAAGAACAAAGGCAGCTGGGCATAACTGAAGTTACCCCCTATTGGCGCGCTTAAAACCGTGGATTTCTAAACGAGAAGTACCCTGGCGGAGTGGAAGCGCAAAAGAGGCTTTTAGAGCTGGAGGGGTATGTGGTAATTCAAAGAGGTAAGAAATTCTTTGTCAAAGACTACCTCAAATCTGTGGTTTCACTATCTAATTAGCGTCAAAGCTGCTCCTGTAAAAATTGGCACAAGTAGGTTGTCGTTCACAGGCAAAGGCAGAACTTCAATGGTCATGGCAATGGCTGCACCAATCAACGCTATAAGAGGAGGAACAAAAAAGGTTCCAGCTAAAAACGCGAAAAAGAAGCCTGATAATGAGCCTTCCCAGGTTTTTCCTTTGTTAAAGGGTAAAGAATTGGAAATTGTTCCTCCCAAAAGTGAAGCGGCGCTGTCGCCTAAACAGAACATGGCTATGGCAGCGTAGCTTGCTGGATGGGGAAATACAATTAGGGTGAATAGGATTCCTGCGGCAAAGTAGATTGGTGCCGCTGCAAAGCCACCCAGCTCCGATTGGGAGGCTGCATGCCGTGTAACCGCTGAAATGAAAGGTAGCTCTTTTCCTTCTAACCGCAAAAGCTCCGATAACCCGTATAGGAGAGCAATTGAAAAGATTATGATTCCGACGGCTGGGATGCCAATTAAGCTGGCGATGACTGGCATGAAGAACCCTGATGCGTGAATGTCTTCTCTTACCAAATCGTTAGCCGAGGGAAAAGAGCGTTTGTGTGGTTTTCCATCGATTATTGGCAAAATTGAAGATAACTTCCCGTTTACTACCCTGTCTGCTAAAACCCGTAAAATGAAATCTGGGTTAAAACCTATTTTTAATATTCCAGGCAGAAAAATACAACGGTTGTTTCTGTCGTCAGCGACAACCACGCAATCTCTCAAACGCAGATTTAGAGAGGTTACGATTTGGCTCAAAATTTTGAGCTTTCCATTCGGTTCAATTGCGTCTCCCCAGATTTTACCCGTTAACTTGCCATCTTTGGTTTCCACTTCGATGCCGTACGCGTAGTCTGCGCCTAATGTGGCCGCGAGTTTTTTGACGATGACTTCTGGCAACCCTGAGCTGATTAATGCAATTTGGCATTTTCTGTTCTTAAGTTGACAAAAAATGTTTTGCAAGTAAGGTGTTGCCGGGATCGATCCGAAGATAGAAATTAGGTTGTCCAATTCAACCCCTTTAAACTCTTTGAAAATGCGTTTTAACGTTGATTCCAGCTTAAAGATGCCTGCTTCATATAGGAACCCGAAAAAAAGAATCTTTAGTAGTTTTGTGAAGCTTAAAGTTCTTGCTATTTCAAAAAAGAAGCGGTTTTTTGGAATAAGTACTCCTTCAACGTCTAAAACTACCAGCCTTTCTTTCTCTGAAGCAGTCATTTGTGTTTTAACTCGCAAAATACGTTGGTTACTTATCACAAAGTGGTAACTCGCTGAAGATATAAATTACGCTGAATTTTTGAGAAAGCTTTTGATAAATTGACACGATTAGTTAACTTTTTATTCTATCACTGCAAAGTTGAGTCTTAGAGAAGTTTTTATGCAGTTGGTATTACTGATTTGTTTAGGATTGTTACCGCTTGATTGAGTCAAAAACAAGAAACCGCTTTTCAGTGAACATTGCCTTAGTCAGCATCTTTAGCGCCCTATGGGTTGTCTTAAACTTGACTGTTGCTCCGCTCAGCTTTGCCCTTTTTCATTTGCCCGTTATTCATAGTCTAATAATTTTTTTCATGCTTTTCCTTGTCACATGGGCTACTAGTAAATATGGCGCGGCGTCGGCTGTTGGTGTAATAGGGTCTGTGATTGTGGTTCTCGCGGGTGGGCCCCTTCCTGTCTTGGGTTTTATTCCGGCAGCTTTGTTGTTTGATTTACTTTTACTGGTTAATCATCATAAAATAAACCTCAAACCCCTAAACATCGCAGTCGGTATCTTGGCATCGGTAGTTTGCGCTTTTCTCGCTGCAGTAGTGAATGGCTTTTTGATCCTCAGTCTAGCCCCCATTTTCACGTTAACTATTTGGGCAGGATGGAACGTATTAGGTGGAATAGTTGGTACAGTTATAGTTTTGCCAATTATTGCGGCTCTTGAAAGAGCTCAAGTTAAAAGGGTTCAAACTGATTAGACAGAAAGTGTAGAAAATCATGAAAATTTGTATTAATTTATATATGTATGGTACATAATCAAGATATCCGAGGACAGCTTGGCATGGCTTGGTATGATGATCCTGTAACGGTCACAATAGTTGCTGTAGTGATAATTTCTGCTTGTGCATTAGTTATTACCGCCATGAGACGGCTTGACAGCAAAGGTATGCAGAAGAAACCTACAAAAAAAACAGCCTCAACCGTTACTGATTTGGGTCTCGCTTATTCTTCATCACCGTTTAAGATTTCTAAAAGCGTTCAAACAGCTACTGCCTCAAACGCGAAAGATGAGTTGCGGATTCTTGATTTGGAGCGGGAAATTTTGGGTGATGCTCTTCGCCGTTTATATGAAGCTCAAGCTGAAGGAAAAATTTCTGAGCAGGAACGGGTAAGGCTCGCAGGCACTTATACGGCGCGTATGGCGGCGATTAAGGAGTCAATATCAAAAGACGAATCTATTGTTGCCTTGCATGATCTTGAAGGTATGCAGGAAGACCTCATGAAGCTGTTTAGTGAACGCTTCGGAGAATTAACTTCTAAGGTTGACGAGCTGAGAAGTCGAATAGATGTTAAACCAATAAAAGAGATTCCGGTAAAAATGCCCACGCCGACGCCGGTTTCCCGTATAGAAAAGATTGAGGATTCTGAGGAAGAAAGTGGGGCAGAGGAAGAACCAAGCGAAGACAAGCAGAAGCGAAAACGTAAGCCTCCTGAACAGAAGCCTGACGCCAAAACTGTAGCTGAACAGAAGATAGAGTCGATTAGAAGTGAAGTGGAAAGGGTTTTAGAGAAACTGGGGCAGATGGAAATTGAAAGCTAATCTCGATCCAATTCAAGAAGCAAAACGCAGCGCTGCCTTGAAAGCGGTGGAACATGTTCAAGACGGGTTCATTGTTGGTCTTGGAAGCGGAAGCACAGCTGCTTTTGCCATAGAAGCTCTGGGCGAACGGGTAAAAACTGGAAACCTCCATGTTATGGGTGTCCCAACTTCTTATCAAGCGTTCTTGCTGGCGATTGAATGCGGTATCCCAATTACAACCCTAGATGAGCACCCCACTGTAGACTTGACAATTGACGGTGCAGACCAAATAACTCCCGAACTTTGCTTAATCAAAGGCATGGGTGCCGCTATGGCTAGAGAGAAGATTGTTGCTGCTGCGTCAAAACTAAACGTGATAATTGCAGACGACAAAAAACGGGTCAAACGACTGGGCGAAAACAGCCAATCCGTTCCAATTGAGGTTTTGCCATTCGCAATTTCACTTACAAAACAGAAAATCATAGATGCCGGCGGAAAACCTGTTTTGCGTGAAGGAAAGGGAAAACTCGGTCCAACCATAACAGATAATGGCAACGCAATTTTGGATTCCTACTTTGGCGAAATCGTTAACCCTGCTGAATTGGAAGTTAAGATCAAAATGATCCCTGGAGTTGTGGAAACGGGCTTTTTTGTTGGTCTAACAGATATTGCCTATGTTGGCACTTCAATTGGCGTAGATAAAATTGAGCGGTTAAGGCGTAAATAAAATTTTTCGCTTAGCGAAAGTGGCGGCTTTCTACTTTCGCATTCTTAATTGGGTTATATGTGAGTGAACGAATTCTTGTTCTGATAATGCTTTGCTTATAAGGTCCTGTATGGTGGCGTTTAAGTTACTGTTGTAGTATGGTCTTACGATTTTTTGTGCGAACTCCGCTATAAGCTCCGCAGGGACGTCATGTAGTGTCAAATCAACCTGCAGGTCTTCTTGCGTAGCTAATAGAGCTGTTTTCTTTTTCATATGAATCATCCGTGAGTCAGCCTATCGCCAATATTTGGTTAAAAGCTGAATGAGGAAACTGCAGTGAGCTGCAGTGGAGGGGTGGGTGAAAGTGAATAATTCCCTGGTTATTGGTCCCATCGAAAAGGTACGGGAAATTAGAGGTGAGATCGAGTGAAGAGTAAAACAACTTATCTTAACTTAATAATCTTAAATTACGTCATAAATTGTAATTTTTAAAGAAAAAAGTGTGGGGGGAGTGGATTTTAGAGCTCCGTGCTTGTTTTGGCAGGCGAGCTTGTGAAGGCATGAAGGGTTGAATCGCGGATCCAAGCGTCAGGATTCTGATATTGCACTATTGGAGTAACTTGCCTAACTAAATCAGCCTGCTTTGCTTCAATGCAGTATTTGATTTCAAAGAGCAAGTCTCTGTGCTTTGCTTTTTGCTCTAAGAAAGTCTCAAGGATTTTCTTTAGACTGGCGCTGTTAACGAATACGACTCCCGAATTTTCGTCTGCAATCATTTTAGGTATGGATGACTGCAGGTAACTTGCATATACATCGCTCAGTAAATCTTCCATTTGCACGAGCTCTTTTAGTATTTCAACGGAAACTTGATAATTCAAGTTGTTTATCTTCAAGATTTTCCTTGAAAGCGTCGAGGTTTCCGCTGCCAGTTCAGTGAGGTTTTTTTTGCAGGTGGCGTTTTCCAGTTCAGATGCGTCTAAGTGGCTGAGTATTCCTTGGGTGATTTTTGCGCATTTTAGGCTGTCGTAGGCGAGTCCAAGGACGAAACTGCTTTCAGGCTGGTTGATTTTTTTGGCAAATGTTTCGTAAAGTTTGAATGCTTCAAGTTCTATGTTGCTGCAACATTTTAGGTATTGTGCGCTTTCCTGTAATTTTTCATTCATTTGTTATTCGCCCAAAGAAGACGTGTATCGTGAGTAGTAATAAAGGTTATTTAATGTGTGCTGTTAGTGCATGCCTGTAGAGCACAAATACATATCGTAACTAAAGAGACAGAATAAATTAATTCTTCAGTTCATAGCAGCCATTCATTCAAAAGGAAAACACGCTAGTTTTTTTTGCTTAGGCGCTTCTCAGAACGATCATGCTGTTGGTTTTCATGACGCCTTCGACCCTGCGGATTTTCTCTATACACTCATTAACCTCTGTCACGTTCATGCCGCTGATAACTGCAACGATGTCATATTCGCCGGTTACTTCATAAACTGTTTCAACGTTTGGGATTGCCTGTATCTTCTTTGAAACTTCCTGAGTGGGTTCGGCAGGGTTAGTTGCAAGTAGGGTTATAGCTTGTGCGCCTTCGGCGATGCCTATTTTGACGGTGAATTTACGTATGACCCCTTCGTCGCTGAGTATTTTGATTCTTTTGCGTACAGCGCCTTCGGATAAGCCGATTTTGGCACCTATATCTCCATAGCCTGCTCGGGCATCATCTTTTAGTAGCTTAATTATTTTTTTGTCTGTCTCATCCATCATTGGTTGCCTGAACTGGTTATTTGGCTGGAGGAAAATTTAACGATTTCTATGAGGAAATGCATAGAACGCTTAGAATTTCAAGGATCAAAGCATTTTTTAGGGGTTTCTTGTTGACAGAGCTGTTTTTGCATGTTTAGTTCGTGCATCAAATGAGACATTAGGAGTGCAAGTTGTAACAAATAGGTCACAATGTTTAAATTCGCAGGTGAAATAAAGGGGAAGTTATTTCCTAAAATAAAAAAGTGACGAATAAAAAATGATTAAACCCGTAAATTCAAACCAAAACGCGAAAGCAAAATGCCCAGATTGTGACGCAGAACTTGATGTTCCGACTGACATTGAAAAAGGTGAAATCCTAAGCTGCCCAGGATGCGGACTGGAACTTGAAGTAAAGCAGGTAAAAGCCGGCTGTGTCGACCTTCAACAGTTAACGATTGAAGGGGAAGACTGGGGCGAATAAGCAGTTTTTTAATACTGATCTTTTCTTAAACCGTTTTTTGAGTTTTGTGATGGAAGCAGATAAGCGATGAGCATTGCACTCTTGTACGAGCGGTCTGAAAACGATGAAAACGGCATCAAACTAACCGCTCAGCAACTGGGCATCGACTTAACTTTTCTGCCCTTCCGCAAAATAGCTCTATCAATCTCGAAAGAAGGTTTCAGCGCTAAAACCAAAGGCCAAAATTACACGAACGCCATCAAAGATGTCGCTGTTGTACTTAATCGTGCCCAAAGCAAAAACCGCCGATTGCAAGCTTCGTTTTTCATGGAGCAACTAGGCAAAAAAACCATAAACAGCTCCCAAATCGAATTTACCTGCTACAGCAAACTACGCACGTTACTGTTGCTTTGGAAAGAAGGTATACCGATTCCCAAAACAGTTTTTGTCCCCTGCGATTCATCGGACACTTTGAAAAACGGGCAAGTTATCCACAATGAAAAAGACATCGCTGACCTGTTCCAACAAGAAATTTCACTAGCCGACGGCATAGTCATCAAGGCGGACGCTGGGACTCATGGCAAAATGATTATGCTAGCCAAAAACCACGATGAATTAATCACTAGCATTCAGGAGACGAAGCCTTCAATAATTAACCCTGTTGGCGTAGTTGCCCAAGAACTTATTGAAAAGTGGTTTTACGACCTGAGAATAATCGTTCATAAAGCGAAGGGCAAACAGCCAGTCTGCTATCCTACGGCGATGGCTAGAGCTGGGTTTAAGGATTTTAGAACAAACACTTTTCTTGGTAACCTTGTTTTCGGGGCCAAACTTCCAAAAACTATCCAGGGGTTGGCGGTTAAAAGCGGCAAAACCCTTGGAAAAGGGAGCGATGCCTGGATTTTTGCTTTAGATGCGATGGTTAATGTTAAAGCTAACAAGCAGGTTGATGATGTTTACCTTAAAGGTGAACTTGATAAGGCGTCGCAAGCGTTTGCGCCTGTGCAGAAGGTTAAGCAGGATGAGACGCGCCTAACCAATTTCAAAGGGTGGAATAGTAAACTAGAAAAAGCTTTTCAAGCTTATGCTAATTCTGAACACTACGAAAATATCAAGCGGATAATTGAGGAAAGCGTAGAAAAAAATAAGAATGCGTTGGTGTTTCATGAATCCAATTCTTGCCCAGAATTCTGGGAGAACACTCGACTAGCTACAGGCTACAACGTGGCAGTTCCCCTGTTAAAAAGTGCTCAAAGCCTAATTGACCATTAATTAAACCTTACAGAGGAAAACGAATATGCAAAGAGTTGGAATAATCGGTGGTTCAGGGTACGTTGGCAGCGAACTTTTACGGCTGCTTCTTCTTCACCCCCAAGTAGAAGTAACCATGGTTACTTCGCGTCAAAGCGCAGGCGAATACGTTTTTAATGTGCATCCGAACCTGCGGAGCTTAACCCAACTAAAATTTGTCCCTCAAGACATGGCTGAGCTGCAGAAGAACTGCGATTTAATCTTCACCGCAACCCCTCACGGTGGCTCAGTTAACCTTGTCCCAAAGATTCTTGATGCCGGTCTGAAGGTAATTGACATGAGTGCTGATTACCGCCTCAAAAATCCAGCTGACTACGAAGCATATTACGGCTGGAAGCATGCTCACCCAGAAATGCTCAAAGACTCAGCATATGGGTTGCCTGAACTGCATCGAGAAGAAATCAAAACAGCAAAAATAATCGCTTGTCCTGGTTGCATGGCAACGTCAGCTATTCTGGGTTTGGCTCCGATAGTGAAAGCTGGTCTTGTTGACAAGGACAGAATAGTTGTTGACCTCAAAGTTGGGTCTTCAGGCGGCGGCAGCAAACCAACCGTTTCATCTCATCATCCTGAACGCTTCAGCGGTGTACGACCCTACCAGGTGGTTGGGCACCGCCACACCGCCGAGGTTGAGCAGGAACTCAACGCTTTAAGCAGTGAACCAGTGAAAATTTCGTTCACTCCGCACGCCGTTAACATGGTGCGGGGAATCCTTGCTACAATCCACACTTTCCCAAAACAAAAACTGGAAAACAAAGATGTTTGGCGTGCTCTGCGCGGAATGTACGGCAACGAACCGTTTATTCGTCTTGTTAAGTACCAAAAAGGGCAATTCCAACTTCCGGACCCCAAAGTGACGGTGGGCACAAACTTTTGCGATGTAGGCTTCGAAGTTGATGAGCATGCAAATCGTTTGCTGATGTTTTCAGCCATCGACAACATGACCAAAGGCGCTGCAGGCCAAGCGGTGCAATGCATGAACATTCAGATGGGAATAGATGAAACCACAGGGTTAAAGAGCACTGGTTTCCATCCGTTGTGATAGCTATGCTGCTTGTAATCAAGATGGGCGGAAGCATACTCAAAGAAGGCGCAAGCCACGACTTAGTCGCCGACTTAAAAGAAGTAGCCCAAACAAACAAAATCGTTCTCGTACACGGCGGCGGCATTGAAGTAACAGAAATCGCGTCCAAACTTGGCAAAGAACAAAAATTCATAATCTCTCCAGAAGGGTTCAGAAGTCGCTACACCGACAAAGAAACAATCGAAATATATACCATGGTCATGGCAGGCAAGATTAACAAGCAAATTGTTCTAGCGTTGCAAAAACAAGGCCTTTCAGCTGTGGGCATCAGTGGTTTGGATGCATCAACTTTGAAGGGGGACAGAAAAACTAAGCTAATCTCTGTTGATGAACACGGCAGAAAAAAAGTGATGGATGGCGGCTACACAGGGAGAATAACTCAAGTTAATTCTGAGTTGCTTAATCTTTTACTTGAGAAAAGCTACGTGCCTATTGTAACACCCATAGCGTTAAGCCAGGACAATGAACCGTTAAATGTAGACGGCGACCGAACGGCAGCCATCATCGCAGGCGCTTTAAAAGCAGACCGTTTAATCCTGCTCACCGACGTACCAGGTTTAATACTTAAAGGTGAATGTGTCCCAAAAATTACTTCCACAGAAGTTAAAGAGATTGCCCATGGAATTGGGTCTGGCATGAGCACCAAAGTGCATGCAGCGTTAGAAGCATTAAACCAAGGCGTCAAAGAAGTTCTTATTACAGCTGGCACAGGAAACACTCCGATCAGTTCAGCTTTGAATCATAAAGTTGGCACAGTGATAACTGGTGAATGACCAAGAAATAATAGACATTGAAACTCGCTACATGGCGAATGTTTTCAGCAAAAAACCAGTCGTACTCACAAAAGGCAAAGGCGCGCTGGTGTGGGACATAAACGGCAAAGAATACGTGGACTGCTCAACCAGCTATGGCGTTGCGTTGCTGGGGCACTGTCACCCAAAGGTTGTGGCTGCAGTTCAGGCTCAGGCAGAGCAACTTATCACCTGCCACGGCTCTTACTACAATGACAAACGAGCCGAATTCGTGCAGAAGCTAGTTCAGATAACACCTAAAGGTTTGGACAAAGTTTTCATGTCTAACAGCGGCGCCGAATCTGTTGAATGCGCTATAAAAGTAGCCCGCAAATTCACCGGTAAACCTGAAATAATTGCTTTGATGGGTGCTTTCCACGGCAAAACCATGGGGGCACTCTCAGCGACATGGGATAAAAAGTACCGTGAACCTTTCTTGCCGTTGGTTCCTGAAATCAAGCATGTGGCTCCCGATAACCCAGACAAGATTCGTGAAGCAATAACTGAGAAAACAGCTGCAGTCCTTATGGAGCCGATTCGCGGAGAAGGAGGCGTCCGAGTTCCACCTGACGGGTACCTGCAGGCTGTACGTGAAATCTGCGACAAAAGAAATATCCTCTTTATTCTAGATGAAGTACAAACCAGCTTTGGACGGACAGGCAAACTGTTTGGCTGCGAGAACTGGGATGTCATACCTGACGTCATGTGCCTTGCAAAGCCGTTTGCAGGGGGCTTACCAATCGGTATAACTGTTGCTAAAGAAAACGTTATGTCTTCGCTTAAAGTTGGTGAGCACTCAACTACTTTTAGCGGAAGCCCACTTGTTTGTGCAGCTGGATGCGCGGCTGTGGATGCGCTTGTGGAGGAACAGCTTGTTGACCGTGCCGCGGAGATGGGGCGGTACTTGAAGTCTGCGCTGGAGAGTTTGCAATCTAAACACCGTATCGTTAAGGAAGTTCGCGGTTTAGGTTTAATGCTTGGCATAGAATTACGGTATGAAGTCTATAACGTTATTTTGAAGGCTGCTGAACGAGGCGTATTGGTGCTTGACGCTGGCAGAACCGTAGTTCGGCTCCTACCGCCTCTGGTAATTAACAAGAAACAAATCGACCGAGCAATCAATGTTTTAGATGACGTTTTAGGAGAAGAAGAGATTGAGCGAGCAAACAGCAGTCCGGTTCCTAACTAACCTATTGGGCATTTACAGTCCTTCAGGAAAAGAAAACGACGCAGCAAACTACCTAGCCACTGAAATGGGCAGAATGGGTTACGACGTCGGTAAAGACGCAATCGGCAACGTAATCGGCGTAGTCGGCGAAGGCGAACCCGTCATTTTTCTCTGCGGTCACATGGATACAGTCGCTGGAGTCTTGCCTCTGCGAATTGAAGAAGGCAAAATCTACGCCCGAGGAGCAGTCGACGCGAAAGGCCCGCTTGCCGCAATGATTATGGCTGCAGTTGCCGCTGCCAAGGAACCTGGGTTTAAGGGCAAAATCTTGGTTGCCAGCGTCGTAGAAGAGGAGGCGACCAGCCGGGGCGTGAAGTACCTGATAACGCAGGGAATTAAAGCTGACTACGCTATTTTCGGTGAACCCAGCGGCGTCGAAAACATAACCATCGGTTACAAAGGTCAAATTCAGCTCAAAATCATCTGCAAAACCGAGACGGGGCACGCTTCCACGCCATGGCTCTACGATAACGCTTTAGAGAAAGCCTATGAGCTTTGGGAACAAATCAAAAACGCTTCCTCATATCCGTCACTGGATCCTTCGGCAAGCCCCTATAATGCTGTTACAGCTTGTTTGGTTAAGGTTGTGGGTGGCAGAGCAACCTCCGTTGTTCCCTTTGAGGTTGAGATGAACCTTGACGTTCGAGTGCCAATACAGTTTTCAACAGCTCAGGTTTTTGAGCAGATACAGAAAATCATAGTAAAATATCAAACTGCCAACCCAAAAACAGTGGTGAAAGCAACTGTTCTTGACACAGTTGAACCTTTTGAGGTGAACAAAGCCTCACCGCTCGTGCATGTCTTAGCTTCATCTGTTAGAAAAGTGCTAAACAAGCCAGCGACGCTGCTGCATAAAACGGGAACTGGCGACATGAACATCCTCGGCAAAGCCATGAACCTGCCCATCGTCACCTACGGTCCAGGCGACTCGCATCTTGACCACACGCTAGACGAACACATCGATGTAAGTGAGTACTTAAACGCCATAGCAGTGTACAAAGAAACAATCCTGAGATTATCTGGACTCCATAATAGCAAAACAGCAAACCCGACGGCCAATTAGTACTTGTCGCTCTTTTATCCCAAATGGCTAGTCTTTTTTGTTTTTGCTCCTTCGTTTGCTGACGTAGATTGCTGCTGTCGCAACCGCCGCTAATAGGATTGCTACGGTAACATACGGGGTTAGTTTTTGGGTTACGGTGGGGCTATTTGTTTTTATGTTGCTTTGTTCAGGCTGGGCTGTTGTGTTTTCTACGTTTAGGTTTTTGAGAACTATGGCGGTGTCTTGGTTGTTTGTAATCAGGATAATTGTTTGATTGTCAGTTGTTGAGCTGTTTTCTATTGTGGAGCCGTTTTGGTCAACCAGGTTGGTGGTTGATCCGTTGCCGTTTATGTTTGAGGTCATTTGGTACCAAGTGTCAGCTTTGACGCTTTCAGTTAGGTTAGCGATCTGAGAGTTAGTTTGTAATTGAGCGAGGTCATCATCAGTTAGCCCCTTAACGTCCAAGGAGTAATTGCCTGCGCTATCTTTTTGGAGAATAAAACTGAATTTGTCGTTTAGCGTCTGATTAAGATCATCCGGTAATGAGACTGGCTCCAACCCAATCGGCACCTGTTCCGGCACCGTTACGTTGTAGGCTGGAATTATAATCGTTTGCCTCGACCTGGTTCCCGTCAGCACTGTTTCTTCGCTTTCAGGTATTGTAATGGTTGCTGTTGGCACGTTAGATACGGTGTGGCCAGCCTGTAGGATTATGAAATCATAGCTTAAAGAAGCGTTTGATCCCAAAGGAACGCTTAGAAAATTATTAACCCCCTGCATTGGTTCAGTTGCGATACTTGCCAATCCAACTTGCGTAAAAATATAGTTGTAATCGCTGCCTTGAAACTGTTCAATTGATTGTGGTCCCGCAAAAACCGTGAGGGGTTCACTGTCAGAGGCGGTGCAGTTGCAGACGCCGCTCCAAGCGGCTGTTAGGCTATATGTGCCTGCGTCGGTAAAGTTCCATGTTAAACAGTAATTGCCCTCATCGTCTGTTACTGTTGAAAAATACATGAGCTGATTGTTATTGTCAAGGTAGATTGTGACGGGTTGATCTGGAATGCTTGGTGTAATTGATCCTGTAATAGCTAAGTCGCGTGTGCTGTTGTTCTCTCCATTTGTCGGGTCTTCAGTGAGATTTATCGTTATGTTGGATGGGGGTAACTGTGTGTTTAAGCTGGCTGACACGGTGCCTGGTGGTGTGGGTTGAGTGGATACGTTGCCTAGAGGGATAATGTTTGCCTGTGCGTTGGCTAAGTCAAATGATTGATCTCCCACTTTCCAGTCTCCATCAGGGGTCGCTTCCGCTGTCCAGTAAGTCTTGTTATCGTATCGAAAGCTTGTGGGAGGCATCAAGGCGGTATGGTAAACAGGCGTATAGGGTAAGTAAACCCCAACGTTCATGTGCTCAGGGTTAATGCCCGTGTAGAGGATTAATACAACATCTAAGCCTCCTGCTTCCATAATGGATGCTGTAAGAAGCGATAGTCCAACGCAGTCCCCGTAATTATCTACAAGGGTTTCAACGGGGTATTTGGGGTCGGTGACGTTATATGGTATTTGATGAACCAATCCTAAGACGGCGTCAGCGAACTGCTCGTTGCTTTGAGGTAACTTATTTGTCACTTGTTCAATGCAGGTAGCTATAGATGCGACTGCTTGAGGAGTCACAAACTGCGCGTAATCAGGATTGTCGTTTATTGTGTGGGTTAGGTTGCCATAGTAGTCAAGTAGCGAAGGCGGCGTAGAAACGTACAGTTCGTGGCTTGCAAACTTTGATAGTATGCCCATTTGAATGTTGATGACTTTGAAATGGTTATTGATGAGTTTAGAGGTTGGTTGAACGCTGAAGGTTCTTTGATAGTTGCCTGCAGCACTTACAGGCACGATTAACGCTATTAAAAGAACGGATAAAAGAAGTATGCTGACATGTCTTGGTCTAAAATTCATTCTCAACCATCATGCCCTAAGGCACAAACTAGGTAATCCAGCCATTGGGATTTATGTTTTTTCCCAAATCAGAAAATGGGCGGGGTTACGCAGAGGCAGTTGATTTTAGCTCGTTGGCGGTGGTGGCGGTGGAGCAGCGATTTTTTGGCGTTTCTTTAGCATCAATAAAGTTATTGCGATAATTATGACTACTCCAACTACTGCTATGGCGGCTATTGTTAGTATTCCTCCATATGATGAGGGTTCAGGTGTTGCAGTGGGGACGGTATCTGAGGTGGAAGTTGTATTTGGTAGTGAATCTATCACTGAGTTGTAATTGGTTATGCTGTCGGATAATGCTGGTGTATTGTCGGTGGGTGTTACCCAGAAAGTTGTGTTTTCGCCCGGTGCAATTCCTGGCATAATAGATGTGAAATTCAAAGCTACAACTTTACCTGTTGTGTCATAGAAAGTTGTTACAACCCACAGCGAGCCTGATGTTTCGCTGCCGTTGTTCCCAATGAAGCCTACAACTCGGTAGGTGCTGTCGGGCGAGTAAGCGGCGTCAACAGAGCTGTTTGCTATAAAGTACAGTCCACCGTACTGTGGAGTTGCAACTTCATCAACGGTGGTTACTGAAACAGTGACTGTGCTCACGCTTGAAGTCCAGTCTAAGCCAGTGCTGTTTTGGGGTGGAAAATCAACGTAGAAAGGCGTTCTATCTCCAGGTGCGGTATGGAAAACAAATGCGATCCCTTGGCCAGTAGCCAAGACGTTTCCGCTGGAGTCATAGGCGGTGCCTGTCAATGATACATTGGTGAGGTAGCTTGAGCCTGCGTTCTGTATTTCGCCCACTGCGACTAAATCGCCAGATTGGTACGCAAGCGAAGTGTCCGAAGGTGCCACATAGTAACTGTAACTAAGAACCCTCGCATCAGAAGTGTTGTTTTGGGCTTTCACATTAGGCGCTGACAAAACAACAATAGACATCATAAACAATGCCATAATAATTACAAGTGCAAATATTCTCTTCAATTTAGTATCTCCCCGATCTCCACCATTGATTTGCCGCATTACTTATTAAATTTTTTTCAAAATTGACCCCATAACTCACCAGTTTCCCATTAGCAGCCGACGAACTTCCAGTTTTGAACTGGGTTTTTCTTTCAAAATGCATGATACCCGAAAATGGCTTTTTTTCATCGTGCGCTTGGGAATCCCATTTTTACCTATTGAAGTTTGTTGTAAATACTAGACCCCTATCCTACTATACCCTCTCTAAAGAGGCTATGTTGGATTCGCCTTTTTGTGGATAGGAAAACCTTTCAAATAGTAGACCCCTCCCTCCTATAGAGAGGCTGTCAGAACATTTTACCTACGAAAACCTAATGTAAAATTGAGGCCCCTATCCTCCTCGGCATACACTGCAGAGTCCAAATGGCGATGCTATGCGTCCCTTTTTACCTATAGAAAAACCTATGTAAATAGTAGACCCCTATCCCTCCTAGCTTTCCTCTTGTGTGTAATGAGACTCTCGACGGGTTCGCTAGAACATTCGATAGCGACATCTGCAGAGCTAACAAGCAAGCAAATCTGAGAAGCCTCCACATAACAAGCAAAACCATGTTTGACCCTGTTTCTTCGCCTCAATTTTTTCGCTGCCTCCTCCGTCAACAGTTTTTTTATGCAAACAAAAGCTAAATATCATTGAATAGTTAATGAATTGGGAAAGGCAAGCGGGCCGGTAGTTCAGCTGGTATGAACGCTTGACTTGCACTCAAGAGGTCAGGGGTTCAAATCCCCTCCGGTCCACTTTTCTAACGAAGGCTCAGCAACTTAAACTCTATTTACATTTCCAAAAACTAAGTTTAACCCTTTTCGACTGAAACTTGAGGCCTGCATGCATTAACAATAACTTATGGCAAATTCAGAAATGTTATATCAACAATGCCCTGATACAGCTTGAACCAAAGGGGTAATACAAGCGAAAAAACCCAAGTTGCTTTTTAGATCTCTTGCAGTCTTAGGTGCTCTCCTCTTAGTTTTCTTTTTCATAGTTTTCTATTAGGACCAAACAAATTCGGTTGAGCTTCTGACAGTAAAGAAATTACTAGGTGACTCGTATCTTGATTGGTCAAACCTTAATTCTTTTATCTTTTTCACTGTAATAGCTGGAACAACTCTTCTCGTAGTTGGTGTGCTGGGATTGATCATGCAATCTAACAAGAAGCACAAGGCTGTTTTTGCTAACCTTACTGTTCTTTTGGTTCCACTGTTACTTTTCGTACAATTTTTTCATCTTCTTTAGCTCTCCCTTCCCAGCAAACGGAGAAACTCGCAATAACCAACTTCAAAGTAGACAGCACCAATCCACTCACAGTCTCAGTTGACGTGAAATCTCTTTACTATTATGAAATTGATTTCAATACCGCCTTCGTCAAAGCTTACAATCAAACCGTTGTGACACAAATTAATAGCAACTGGGTTGAGTCAACAGAGACAGATGGTATAGGGAATCATTATATAACAATGAATTTTCTCCACAGGTTACAGCCTGAAGAAGAACAGACTTTGATTTTTAACTTTAACACCACTTTGCCTTCTGGAAACTATACTTTTTGGCTTTCTACCTACAAACAAGGCCGCTTCATTTCCTTCAACTTTGCTCTCCCAGCGTATAGAAAGTTCTAAAGATAGCTGGGATTGGGGAAAAAAATGGGGAATAGAGTCATATCAAAAATTTGCTGAACTCTATGGTCGTTTACTAATCGCACGCATAATGAAGGCACCGACTGCAGCTATTGCGATTATGATGGCGATTACTCCGCGCGCGTTGCCCCCCAAAATTACTCACAGTTAAGTTATTGCCTCTTATAGAAGACTTAGTTGCTACTTGAAGCATTTTGGATGTGGGTTTTGCGTCTGTTCTAATAACTGGACAGTCTGTTCTTGGAGTTAGCATCATATTGACCGTTGACCATTAGACTGTCAGGCGAAGAAGATATGGTTCAGAAAGAAGTTTTGAAGAAAACGAAAATTTATGGTTTAATTGCTTTACTTTTAGCTATTGTTCTTGTGGCGATGATTTTTGCTTACGGTAACACAGGGATTTCTCCTGGTGCACCCAGGCAGCCAGGTTCATCTCAGGCGACACAGTCGCTTGGAACTCAGGTGCTGGGAACGCAAACCTCGCTGAAAACCTTTTCCTCATATGATGAACTCAAAAACTACCTAAACCAAAGTAGCGGCTCAAACCTGTACGGCTCCCCGAGCTACTCTTCTGCCCAAGGGACTTTTAACGCGTTGGCGCCTGAAGCAGTGCCGGCACCCTATGCAGCGCCTACAACGGCGTCTGCAACTTCCCAAGGCACTACAAATGATTATTCAACAACTAACATCCAGGTTGCAGGCGTCGATGAAGCAGACACCGTGAAAACTGATGGTCAATACATGTATGTCATTGGTAACAACAGTCAAGTTGTCTATATTTTAGATGCCAGCTCGGCGAACCCACAAAACGCCCAAGTTCTCAGCAAAATATCTTTTGATAGCGGTAGTCCGATGGGAATTTATCTTAGCGCAGATGGCAATGAACTCGCTGTTCTGGGAAGCAACTATGTACCCTACGCGATTTACGGATCCTTCCCCGGGTTATATCCAGCCAACGTCATGTTTCCCAGTTGGACCACCAACACAAACTTCGTCTACGTATATGATGTCTCCGACAAAGCTAACCCAGTGCTAACACGGAACATTACAATAAGCGGCAGCTACGTAGATAGCCGAATGATAGGCAATTATGTTTACGACATAATCTCTGAGAACGCTTATCTATTAAATGGGACCGTTTTGCTTCCAACAGTTTTCTCGGGACAGCAACCATCTACCGTAGCGCCCACAAACATCTACTACGTTAACTCTTCGGACTCAGCCTACATGTACACAACTATAATGGCCTTAAACATCGAAAACTCTCAAGAACAGGCAGTAAGCACAACTATTCTCATGGGTAACGCTGGATCAATATATGTTTCCCCAAGCAACATCTATCTAACTGATGAAGTAACCACCTACCAAGGCACTTCGACCACGGCGACTCAAACGGGCACAGCCATTGTGCCAGAGCCTTTCATGCCGGTGCAGATTTATTCGCAGGGAACCGAGATTTACCGCATCGCAATCTCAGGCCCATCTTTTACTCTTGCCGCAGAAGGAAACGTCACAGGCACCGTTATGAACCAATACTCGATGGATGAATACAACGGGTACTTCCGCATAGCGACAACCTCATACGATTACTCCTCAACCACGTCAACGCAGGAGAATAACCTGTATGTTTTAGATTCGAACTTGCAGGTCGTGGGACAACTCGAAAATTTAGCCAGTGGAGAAGCGCTGCATTCAGCCCGGTTCATAGGTGACCGATGCTACTTAGTTACCTTCAACCAAATTGATCCGTTGTTTGTTGTCGACTTAAGTCAACCCACCAACCCCATGGTCCTTGGCAACCTTACAATCCCCGGATACTCAGATTTCCTGGAGCCCTACGACGCAACACACCTGATCGGAATCGGCCAAGATGTAAACGCAAGCATCGACGCAAACAAAGCGGAAATTCCAGGAGACGTATATTACACCGCAGTTTTAGGCTTGAAAGTATCCTTATTCGACGTGAGTAATGTCACAAACCCGAAGGAAACTTCAAGCATCGTCATAGGCGACAGCGGCACAACTTCAGAAGCCCTCACCGACCCCAAAGCCATCCTCTTTGACGCATCTCGAAACCTCCTAGTGCTACCAGTTGAACTGTACATATCAACAAACAGTACCGCAACCGCATCATCGGGCGCAACAGGAACCGCGACCAGTGGAGTAGCAATTCCAGCCCCCGCCCCACTGATCCCAGCAGAAACTAATTATCCGCAATTCATTTGGCAGGGAGTATACGTATTCAACGTTGACCTCACAAACGGCATTACAATTCAAGGCAACATAACACAGTTAGACAATTCCCCAGCTTACCTCGCAAACCCGTCCCTTGCAGCAGCAGGATCATACCCATGGAATGAAAGCCAATACTTCATCACCCGCTCACTATACATCAACAACGTCCTATACACTGTCAGCCAAAACAGAGTACAACTAAACAATCTAAGCGACCTAAGCCTACTAACCAAAGTAGAACTAACCTAAACTAGTCATCTTCAACTTTCTTCTTTTTTTATTTTCGCTTATAGAAACTTGGTTATATTCACAAAGTAAAAGTAATTTTTGAAGCTTGCCTCTCTTGTGTTTTTTTGGCTGATTGTTGAAAAATCAATTTCATGAATCAAGCATAAGTAAGTGTTAAATCCTAAATTCTTTAAAATAGTGTTTTCAGGTTGCTTGAACAAAGACTAAAGATGAAAGTACCTACTAATAATTGCTGCTATTGTTGGCGTCATAATTTTAGCCGCTTTATCAGTTGTTGTTACAGTTAATCTTCACGTCGGTTCTCAAGAAATAACCGCAGGTCAGTACATTGAAAAACTAGACATAACAAAAGTTTATACCAACGCCACTCAAAACGCTGTTTTCATGGATGTAACATCTCCAAAAGAGGCTTTCATCTTCAATAGTAACATAACTCAAGCAATCTTTAAAGACACTAATAATACAACTGTGGAAACTGAAAACCTATCAATTCTAGTTCTGAAAGGTCAATCTGCAACTTTAAGGATTAATTGCACTTTAGCTTCTGGAAACTATACGATTACACTTTTAACTGCAGCAGATGGTTGTTTTGTGTCTCCGATGTTCACGATACTGTAGTAGATTTTGCTCCTAAAAACAGTTCATGTTTTGAAAGCATGCTGTAGAAACGATTTTAGAACAAAAAAAGAACGCGGGTGAAGTCTCCACGGCTTAGAGGGTTCAAGTTGCACCAAATGAGACGTTAATTAAATTATTTGTAACATAAAAGTCGCAATACATAAAAATCATTTCAGTTAGAATAGCCTACACGCGGGTGAATACGATGGACTTCTGCCCAAAATGCGGATCGATGCTTCAAACAACAAAAAAAGCCTCTTCCACACTCTGTTGCCCAAAATGCAAATACCAAAAACCAATGGACCATAAAGAATCAAACAAAAAAATAAGCCTACCACTTAGCAAAGCAGCTGAAATCACTGTCATAGACCAAAGCAAAGAGGCACTGCTTAGGCAGCTTCCGACCATTCATTTGGTCTGTGAAAAATGCGGAAATACCGAAAGCGAAACTTGGAACGTCGAGGCTGCAGACGAGACTATCCATTCAACAATTACATTCTTCAGATGCACAAAATGTAAAACCACCAGAAGAGAATCGGGATAGACAAAATAACACACTTGCCTGATTCAACTGATTTTAAGAAAAAGAGGAAATGCGAGTGACATCTCCATGGGATAAAGGGTTCAAATCCCAGCGGCCTCACCAATGCTCACGTTAAAAAGTACCATTTTTTTCCCTCTTTTTTATCGCCTAATTTTAAATCAACCAAACTAAACATTCAACAATCAACTTCATCAGACATTTTCCTTTGTATGGATTGTGTTTTTTGGTGTGGTCGTTGCTCCGAGCCCACCTTGACAGGTAAGAAATCAATTAATCAGTTAGCTTCGAGCTGCGCGTGCTCTAAGGGCCAGCCCAAAGGAGGCAGCCATTAATGAGCTTCGTCGCTGATTCGTTTAAGCCTCCATGCCTTCTCGGATACTATCCCTGCATAAGTAATCCATCCTCAAAAGACTGCGCTATAATGGATACTTGTTCTAAGGACTTATTTTTCTGCAAGTTTGCAAAGTTGGCGCTTGCTGATGGAACCGATATTTCATGTAAGCGATACAGTTTTTCTAATCGGCATTGCACGCATGGTGGCGGTTCTTGTCCTGGGCGGAGAGCTCTTGAGCATAGGCGTTTTGGAGGCAGATAACAACGATTCAAAACGGGGATAATTCAATAAGAGAGAGAATTAAATCTGATGTTTTACAAGAAGTCCAGCGCGTCCTACTAACGTATGAAGAAAGAATTGCGGTTCTAGAAAAAGAAAACCGACTGCTTTGGGAAGAAAATAGGAAACTTTGCAGTGCGTTAGATGACCTAACGTTTTCTATTGACGCTTTCGAGGAAGAAATGACAGCGAAAATAAATGATGCCGTATCCAACTTGGCGGAGACTTGATTTTTTGCAGAGCAAACTTGAAGATAGAAGTCAAAATATTTCACCTTCAAAGTCAAAAGTCAAATTTGACTTCTCTACCGTTCGCACACGGGTATTACCTATCCTCAAAGGCATTGAGGTTAAGATGTATCCAGCCAAAATTGGACGTGCACGTGGATGGAAAAAACAACTTGTAGCTTATTACGTGAAAAAGCTGGAGAAGGCAGGCTTAATTCGCAGGTTAAAGCGCAGCAACTTTGTCGATTACGAGTTGACGGAGCAAGGTCAAAACTTTCTCATATCATGTGAGGGAGTGCTATTTAGTAGCGGAGTGTTTCGGCTACATCGATGCTTCTTCAAATTCCCCGTTTTGCGTGAGGGAGTTTATCCGGCTACTGATTTTCGGCGAATTGAAATGGTGAACTGGACAGCACTTTTGGGCTTAGAGCAGGGTGTGAAGGTACGTCACACTACGACTTCTTGGATTGTTCACGTCGAAACACTGTACGGTCGGAGTCCTGGGGAGCTTGTAACTTTAGCTAAGAACTTAGCTGACAGAGTTGCTAAAGGTTTGATGAGCAAGTACGGCTGCGTTTTGGGCGATGGCCAGATAAACAAGCGCCATGAACTCGGCGTAGATGATCCAGTGGCAAATCTATTGAATCGTTATTTTACAGTTAGCACTCCAAAACGTGTAATCGATGACAGCCCGGGAGAAGATGAAGGCGAGCTCGATCACGTGGGTCGAGACGCTGCAATTGAATATTTGCTGATGCCAGAACGAGTGAAAAAGATGGAGGTTCAAGTGGACAATGTCCTAACTGACTTGGCCAAGATTTCAGGCAGTCTCGAAAAGCTAGAGAAAATGGGTTACAGTCTATCCAAGGTTGCCGAAGCCCTGGGCAAGCTTACAGATTTTCAAAGTAACCAAGAAATACCAAAAGGTCCTGGAGGCAAAGAATACATTGCTTAACTTAGCATTAAGGCAAGAAATTCGCACTCTTAGAGGAAAAGCCTGCAAGCACATCATAAAAGCAGCTTCACTAAATGACACTTGGAGCATGAAACGCTATTCCGCAATCAATAGTTACCTAGCTGATTTAGATGGGAGGCGTGTTTAATGTCTGTTAAAAACTGTTCAAAAGCAGTTTTTGCGCATAACCTCAGGCATGGGAAAAGTCCATGCTTTTCACAAGTCACTTTTCTGCGATTAGTTGGTCCTGATTACCCACTATCAATTTTGCCCTGTGTTAATGGACCAGAATTCTTGGAGTGTGCACTCTGATATGGAAACCACGGAAAAACCTGTTCAAAACAACAAAAAGAAGCGCAGCCAAAGCGACAAGATTGGTCGATTAAAGTATAATCAGCAGCTACTCAAACAGACCTTAGCAGAGGTAGAGGAAGTCAAGCTTATGCTACGCACCATTTTTGCTGGACTAAAGGATTCTTTCAACTTTGAGCAATCACTCATCGAGCGTGCGGCTTGCAAAGATGAGATTGATCGCGAGATTTTGCAATTACTGTTTGAAGCTGGATCGCTCGGTTTGTTGCCAAAAGATTTGGCCGTTAAACTTGAAAGATTTAAGATTACCAGACATCAGGTCAGCAGGAGAATTCAAAGAATGAATAGGCGCCTTGTGAAGGAGTTTGGTGAGCAAATTGCGGAACAGAGAGGCTGGCACTGGGCAATAACAAGTTTTGCTGTTGATGCTTGGAGTAAAACAAAAGATGAAATGGCTTCTCATGTTGGTTCAACCTATTTGTAAAAATATTGTGGTTTTTAGCTTAAAAAAATAATTTTGGGTCAGAGTTGTGTTTTGGGAAAGTTTTAAATCTATCGAGTGCAGGTCTTACATTGTAAGACAACAAGGTCTTACTGGGTTGGAATAAACATGACTTTGCGCTTGGGGTACTTAACTCCTAAACAAAAAATAATCTGGGACCTAAAAAGCAGAGGACAACAAGAAGCCAGCATCGCAAGAAAACTCAACGTCACCCGCCAAACAATCCACAGCGTCCTCGATACCGCCAACATCAAAATTGGCGACGCACTACAAGAAGTAGCAGAAATCAACAAAATCGAAGTGGAAACCTTGGACCCGAACAGAGGATTCCTCAAAGGATATAGTAACCACTTCAAAACCCAAGCGTTTGTCACATTCTCAGCCAAAAACGGCGTCCAACTCTGGTACAAGCATGAAGGCGACTGCGAAAAATGCAATAAACTCGACGCATGCAGGGCGGCCTTACTTGCCGAAGCTAAAGACCGCAACTTCCTCCTATTGGATGATACGAGCAAGATTTTGCCATCTAAACTGGCAGAAGCCCTATTCGCAAAAATAACAGGTGAATAGACATGGGAATTCGTAAAAGACTTAAAGATTTTAGAAATTGGTGCCCCCAGCCGCCTAACCCTCTTCCCACAAAATTGAAGCAGCATACTGTTCCAATCGCTATCCTGCTCACAGCAACCCTCTTAGCTGCTTCATTTTCAATTTTCTACTCAGTTGGCGTGTTCAATCCTTCCGTGCCCACAGTACCCATCGTCAACATTCCTTCGTCAACTTCCTCTTCTTTTTCATCTTCTGCTGCACCTGCAGTGGAGTGGGAAAAGCTTCTTCCAGGTAGCTTGGGAATTTCGGCAACATGCATTATTCAAACAAACGATGGAGGATACGCAATTGGCGGCGACTGCGACTTTAACACAGGAGCAGGAGGATACCTTGTCAAGCTGGACTCGTCTGGCAACATGCAATGGAACCAAAGTTACGTCAAATATGCAGGTAGCATATACGGCAATAATATTGGGAGTCTGGTGCAAACAATCGATGGCGGATACGCATTTCTACTTGGCGGCTCCACGTTGATAAAGACTAATTCAGAAGGGAAGATACAGTGGAACCTAACTTTCAGTGGGGCAGACGCCACTTCAATGGTGAAGACCAGCGATGGAGGATACGCCTTAGCCGGCTACGCATCAACTACTCAAATACAGAACAATCGCTATGACACCCTTTTCTGGGTGGCAAAGGTGGATTCCGCGGGAAAACTGCTGTGGAGCAACTCATTCGGAGGCGTGGGCAGCAGCCAAGCAAATTCAGTTGTGCAGACCAGCGATGGAGGATACGCATTAGCAGGAGAAACAAACACCTTTAGTGTCAGTGGAGAATCTGAATTTTGGCTTGTCAAAACCGACGCAACAGGCAATGTGCAATGGAGTAAACCATTCGGAAGCTCAATCGGCAGTAGCGAAGCTAACTCTATTGTTCAAACCATCGATAAGGGATACGTCATGGCGGGCGACATCGCTTATGGCTCAGGCAACTCAGCAGGCAGTGACGTTTGGCTAATCAAAACCGACTTTTCAGGAAACATGACTTGGAACAGAACATATGGGGGAGTTGCGGTGATGCCTGTTTCAAGCGAGAATGTTTCACAGAACTTTGTTGCAGGGGCTAGTGGCAGTGGAAGCGATTACGCAAATTGTTTGATTAAGACAAGCGACGGAGGCTTGGCATTTGTTGGTCAGGCATCAAACCTCGTTTGGCTCGTTAAGTTGGATGCATCTGGAAACCCACAGTGGAACGAGACATACGGAGAAACCTCAAACCCATATAACACCTGGGCAGGGAATTCACTTATAGAAACAAGCGATGGAGCCTTCGCCATAGCAGGTTACGACCAACCCGCGGGGTCTCCATGGTTTGGTGTCTATGTAGTTATCAAAACGGAGCCTGTGCTACCGCCGCCGACGCCTTCTCCGTCGCCCTCGCCAATTTCATCCTCGTCAACATCGCCCAGTCCAAGCCAGCTATTCGCGTTTCCAACAGTCACCATCACTGCGGACGGAAGTGTATCTCCTTCAACAGCGCCCATTCAACGCAACGGAGCTCTCTATACCTTTACTGGAGACTTGAATGGTCTACTGCTGATAGATAGAAGTAACATTGTAATTGACGGCGCAGATTACACTCTTTTGGGCAATGGCACCCTTAATGGACTCTACATTCGGACTAGTCAAACGGGAATCAGCCTAACAGGCAGAACCAACGTCACCATAATGAACCTGCAAATAGAGAACTACATTGACGCCGTCAACATTTACAGCAGTCAATACATAACAATTTCGGGCAGCAACATAACTCAGAACAATCAGGGAATCTATGTTTCAGAATCCTCAAAAACCCAAATAATTAGCAACAACATCGTAACAAGCAACGGACAACCCATCTGGCTAAACAAAGCAGACACCACTTTCATATTCGAAAACGTAATCAGCCCCAACGTGCCCTCATCTAATTATGCAGGAATTATTGTTGAATTGGGGTCAAAAAATATTATAGTTGGAAATATCTTGGAAAATTTCTCTGAAGGCATACAACTTACTCAAACATCAAACGCAACAATTGCTGGAAACAACATCACAAACAATTATGAAGGATTGAACCTCATAGATGGCACCGCTAACAATGTGATATACTTGAATAACTTTGAAAACGACTCTTCCCCAGTTGTCCTCGATGACTTAGGTCAAAACTTTAATGCATGGGATAACGGCACTCAGGGTAACTACTGGAGCAACTACTCGACAATATACCCTAACGCAACGGAATTAGGCAATTCAGGTGTAGGAAATACGCCCTATGTGTTGGTGGACTATGAAGGGAGTTCTTCCTCCAAACTTGACACACTCAACACCGACTACTATCCTCTTTTGGCACCAGTTTCAAACTCTCAAGTATCAGCGCTTGAACAGAAGTTAGAGCAAACATGGGTATTGCAAAAGCCAAGCCCGGCACAAAGCCCTGCACCGACATTGTCTCCGCTTGAAATTGCTGCAATCGTCACACTTGCGGTGGTTTTAATAGCTCTTGCTTTAGTGCTGTTTAACCTAAAAAGAAAGTTTAACAACCCAAAAGAGCAGATACAGCAACCCCAAATAGAGTGCTTCTGCGAGCGATATAGATAGTTTTTTAAGAAAGATGCTATATCTACTGCGCTCGATATTTGGGCGAGCGCTAGCTCCATTGGCTATTTCCAGATTCGCCCCCTTCACCCAAAAGTTGGGAGTGCGGCTTGTTAGTATGAATCATAAACGCGGTAGACGAAGCCCTAAATCTCAAGAATTTAGGATGCAACAAAAAGATTCTCGTCAGTTTGTTCGAGACAATGCTTTCTTTGACAGGGTCAAAGGAGAGTCTGTTTGTTTGGATACGGTTGATGACATTACTTATCATTTAGCGTTAACTTTTGGGCAGCCAGTTGCCGAAGCAGTACCTAGAGTGGAGCCTGGACTAGTTATTAGTAATCCGAGCGGAGAGGGCGCTTTTCAATTAATAGAAATGTAATCTGCACTGAGGTACCATAATGGAAACAACTGAAGAAAAAACAAAAGCAGACAAAATCTGTCCAGATGCAAACAAAAACCCAGTTTGCCCATACATTACCGCAATACATCAAAACACTTCTCAGGTAAACCGGATAGAAAAAGCCCTGGTTGGCGAGGACCTGCAATCGGGTTTGGTAGCCAAAGTTCACCAGCTTGAAGTGACCCAGAAAATTCTAATCGCTTTAGGCAGCGCAAGTCTCATAGGCTTAGTTAGCGTTGCCGTAATCTTGATTGAAAAACTCTTGGTGAAATAATGTCGATTAACATTCCGCCGGCTGAAACCGTAAAAGTCAGCGATATTCAAACTGATGGGCAAAACCCAAACAAAATGAACAAAGACCAGTTAGAGCGGCTTAAGGCTTCTATCAAAAAATGGGGCTTTATTGTTCCCATCATTACCAACAAGGACCTCTTAATCGCAGACGGTGAACAACGCTACACAGCTGCCAAAGCATTAGGCATGACCGAAGTCTCTGTCATACGCTTACCAGTTGAAGATGTCGATCGTCGACTGCTAAGGCAAGTTCTAAACAAACTCAAAGGCGAACACCAAAAAGAGCTTGACCAGGCAGAGTACAAACGCATCATTGAAGCTGGAAAAGAAGACGACCTCAAATACCTCCTTATGCTCTCAGACGACAAACTAACTAACGCCTTGGGTCAAGATGAAAAAAGCGTCAACTTCGATGAATCCTTTGAAGTAGTAATCGAATGCGAAGACGAGACCCAACAAGAAGCAATCTACAACAAATTAATTGGTGAAGGGTACAAATGCCGCGTTTTGAGTTTATAAAAACCTGGAATAAGCCTGAAAGTTTTCGAGCCCAGTCCGTAATTGGAAGCTTTACGCTAACAGATTGCAAAATGGAGAAGCATTTTACTGGGGAGCTGCCAATCGAAAATGAGGCCTGGCAAATCGGCGTCATAGTTGGTCGAAGCGGTACAGGCAAAACCAGCATTGCCAAAACTCTTTTCCCTGAAAGTTACATCAAAGGCTTCGACTACCATCATGAATCGATACTAGATGATTTTCCAGCAAGCCTCCAAGTGAACGACATAACCAAAAACCTCTGCAGTGTGGGCTTTGCATCTCCTCCCGACTGGCTCAAAAATTATGAAGCACTCAGTCAAGGCGAGAAAATGCGTGTAGACATTGCAAGGGCATTGAGCTTAGATCAAGACCTTATCGTCTTTGATGAGTTTACAAGCGTTGTTGATCGCGAGATTGCAAAGGTCAGTGCTTACGCCATAAGCAAGGCGGTGCGAAGAACAAAGAAGAAGTTCATAGCTGTTACATGCCACTATGACGTTATTGATTGGTTAGAGCCTGATTGGGTTTTCTGCACAGACTCGATGGAGTTTATAAAAAAAAGTTAGCCACCCAGCAATTGACATCTCAGTTCATAAATGCAGCAATTCCGTGTGGCAGATCTTTAGGCAATATCACTATCTAAACGGGACCCTTGGTGCAGGCGTCAAATGCTATGTTGCACTTTATCAGCAAAAGCCGGTTGCCTTTATTGCAGTTGCACACGTGCATATGTTGGCAAACTATTATCGCGTTAGCCGTCTTGTAGTCTTGCCCGATTATCAGGGCATAGGCGTCGGAAAACGTCTGTTGAATTTCATGGCTGAACTTTATTTGTCTCAGAGTAATTTGCCGTTTTATTTGGTTACAAGCAATCCTCAGCTTGTGAGGGGAAACTTGGGTAACTGGATAATCAAGCGTGTTGGCCATGGCAGCCACGGAAAAGGAGACACCCGGATAAATCGAGAACTGGTTCATTCTAACAGTAGATGCCGCTTAACAGTCTCCTTAAAGTATGTTCCAACAAAAAAACCCGAGGTAAACTTACCGTAACTGAGGTTAAAAAAATGGAACCAGAAGAATTTATTGAAAAAATAAAGAAAGCCTTCGCCAGAGTTATAGCGATGCCTGAGTGGATGCAAACAATTCTCCTGCAAGATATAGACGCTGCAATCGAAAACAGAATCCGCACAATGGAAATAATAATTCAGAGCCAAAACCCAGAAAGCTAAAATGCAGAGTGAAGCTATGTCGACTCCAACTGAGGAAAAAAGCGAACATGCCGTAAGTCTTGAAGAGGAACTTTACTCTACAGAAAATTTAGAGTCTACTGAAAAAACCCTGAAAACGGCAGATCAGTACGGCGCGAGGGATAAACACCCAAAGGAACCTATCGTTCGAATGAATCTACGGCTTTTTCGTCGACGCAAAACAATGTTAATAGCACATTACAGCGATCGCCTAAATCCCACCAGTCTTGAGCAGATAGCTGAAGAATTTGATTGCACTGTAAAAGCGTTACTTAACGATTTAGCGAAACGTGAAATTTGGGAGCCATTTATTTGGGAAGCACAGCAAGCTCATGAAGACGGAAAGAAACAACTTAATTTGTTGCAGCTTGCTCGCGAAGAAGCCCTGTACATGATGAAAACATGCAAGAACCCTAATGCACGTGTAGGGGCCATTGGCAAGTTTATTGAATCCATAAAAGCTGAAGTTGAGATTAAGCAAAGTTTAGGTCAGTTACCGAAACAAATTCAGCCAGCGGTGCTTATCAATCAAAATGTCCTCCAGCAAACCAACACCGATATCGAATCAACCGTTAACCTTCTCGCCGACTATGAAGACGTTATATCAGAGGCTACACGAGAAGAACTCGAGAGCCTTAGACAGAACAGTCCTGAAGAATCTGTACATAAAACAGGCGCCGACTTCAAAACAAGCGAAGTTCCTGTTGCTTAAAGCGAGAGAAGCGTTATTTGGCGGTTCAGCGGGTCCTGGAAAAAGCAGCGCTCTTTTGATGGCAGCCCTGCAGCCCATTAAGACTCCAGGATATAGTGCTATTATTCTGCGCAGAACATATCGAGATCTAGCGTTGCCCGGTGCCTTGATGGATCGCAGCAAGCAATGGCTCTCGAACTCAGATGCGTGTTGGAATGAGATTCAGCATTGTTGGACTTTCCCATCTGGCGCCAAACTACAGTTCGGGTATTTGGAATCGGAAACAGATAAGTACCGTTACCAAGGCGCAGAATTTCAAGGCATATTCTTCGATGAACTGACACAGTTCACAGAATCACAGTACACTTACATGTTTAGCAGGCTACGACGCATAAAGGCGTTACGAGTCCCTCTTCGCGTATGGAGCGCCAGCANNTAATTGAAGGACCTAAGTATGGGCGGGTTTTTGTTCCAGCTCTTCTCAAAGATAACCCGCATATTGACCAGGAAACTTACATCAAAAGCCTTCAAAATCTTGATCCAACAACTCGCAAACAGTTGCTCGAGGGAAGCTGGGAAGCAACAACAGGCAAAATCTTTAATCGTAACTGGTTTAAAATAATTGAAAAATCTCAGGTGCCCACGGATATCTTTAAGGTTCGTTATTGGGATTTGGCAAGCACCGAACCTGCGAAGGGCAAAGATCCTGACTGGACGGCTGGCGCTTTAATCGGCGTCTGTCAAGGTCAATACTATATTTTTGGTCTGGAGCATTTCCAGAAGACACCCAAGGGAACTGCAGACAAGATCAAAACTGTTGCGCAGCTTGATGGCCGAGATCAAGAGGTTTGGATGGAAGAGGAAGGCGGCTCAAGCGGCAAAATTGCAGCTGATTACTATGCCCGAGAAATCCTGCAAGGCTTTATGTTTCGAAGTGAGCGCCCGACCGGGAGCAAAGAAGTTAGGGCAGGACCCTTCAGTACCGCAGCTGAAAACGGCAATGTGTTCCTGGTGCGCGGGGATTGGATTAATGCTTTTTTGGATGAAGCTGAGGCTTTTCCAGAAGGCGAACATGACGATCAAGTTGATGCCTGCAGCGGCGCCATTAACATTTTGAATTCAAGCGCTCCGCCCGGCAAGGGTGTGGGCTTCATAAAACATTGAGAGCCAAAATCCTTGAAGCAATCAGAAAATAATCGCTTTATCATCGCTAAGCTCCAGAGAGATCTCGCGGCAATTATTCAGGAATTTCATGAGTATCAGCATGAAATAGATCGGCACTTTCTGAATCTGCCAGAAGAAAAGACGCGAATTATAGTTAGAGAAATTGAAATGGATCTTCCGGACCATTTGCGATTAACTTATGATGCTCTAAGGGAGCTTAAGCGAGCAACTGCTCAAGAAATAGCTAATGTCACAAAACGTGCTCGTGCAAATGAATCTATGATTCTTCACTTCTTTGAGATGTTTGATTTAGTAACAAGTGAAAGGTCAAGCCGAAAAAAGATTTACATTTTCCCAGAAATTAAGCATTAAAGTTACTGCGTACTTCAGATGGAGTTTTTCTTCCTTTGAACGCCTTCTAGATTTCCCCCATTTTGATGTACGCAGTAATTTATGGTGATTTGATATGGATGTTCCTGAAAACGAAAAAGAACTCTTCAGCGCTGATGATAGACCAACTGATTCGGCTAAAAAGATAGTGCAAGCTTTAGGTGTTGAAATAACTGCGAAACCCACTGAATTGCGTATTTACATTAACGGCAAAGATGTTCTGGAGCATTATGTTTTGGATACTCTGCTGATTACAGTTAAAAAGCCTGTTTCAAATGCGCTTAAACCATAGTTGAGTGATTTTTCTTATGCCTGCACGTAGTATGCTTAGTATTACCGTTTC
>PLSP01000164.1 GCA_003165195.1 Candidatus Bathyarchaeota archaeon
CATATCCAACTTCTTTACAAATTCGATTAATATTGTCAATTGATTCCTGAACAATTTTCATGTTGCCTATTGTAGTTATCTGAAAAATCATTCTTTTTGGATTGATTGGGACAAAAGTTTTTTTCACCATTACTTTTCTATATCTTATTATTTCATATGCTATTGAGTAATATATTGGAATACCAAATAGCCAAATAAGCCAAATATAATTGAAAAAAATCAATCCCAGTTTTCTCCCGATAAATTTGGAACTTTCATTTCGCATCAACTTCTTATTGCAAGTTTTAGATGGGTTTATTGAGCTGCTTTTGATTTTTCTTTTTTGGCAAATCAACTTCTAAATTTTACTGCTGAAAGAGAAGCTAACAGGACGAAAGGTAGGCATCATATTGATAAAGCTGAGATTACTGAGCCAAAGCAAAAGCTTTAACACCGTCAGCAACTAGAGTTTTAAGCGGATTTATGGCGGCTACAACATCAGGTTAAGGTGACATAGCTATTAAAGATTAAGCCAACATGTGCTCCGTCCAAAATCAACTTTCTGTTTATGTTAAAAAATTGGAAAGCTCAAAAATGGAATCCATATCTAACTCCTCATTGATGCACCCGATTAACCCAAAATCCCCAGTCACAATTCCGCTTACCAACAGATTATCCGTAAGACTCTATGAGGATTCCCGACCGCACTGCTTAGAAACGGCCGCCCTCCAAAAAGGCCTCGTGCTAATGATTGACAACAAAGAGTTAATTGAAGAAGGCCTCGGCTTTGGAATTCCAGTCGTTAAATACCAAGACAAAACCTACTTCTCAGGCTCATCCAGCTTATCCATTCAGAAAACGCCTTGTTCATACCGTTTAACAAAAGCCTACGTATTTGACTTAATCTCAAAAAAGCTTTGGAAAGACCACCCAATAGATGACAGATTGTACTCGAAATGGCGGAAAAAGTTTGCGAGATTATACCTTGGCCACAAAGAGTTGCTTCCGCTTTTCAATCGTTTAATGGAATTAAGAGACACAGCAAAAATAAGAACCGAATTCATGCGGGTAAACCCAAGGGGCATCGTGAAAGTCAACTATGAAATTAAACCTAGAGAAGTTGAAATTAGCGTTGATTTTTCAGAGTTAACAATTAATGGTTGCGAGGAACTTTTAGTCCTAAATGAACAAGGTTCCAGTTTTTTTGAAACATATTCAGATTCCAGTGGCTTAAAGCTCGAGGGGGGTAGAATTGGCGGATGGGCACCCGTAAATGCGAAACGAGCCTCACTGCTCTGGAGGGACCAACGGGTGGATTTTACGATTCAAAAAATCAGCGGGGCTACTTTGTTTAGAGGCTGGGAGAGGACAAAGAATAGGTTTTCATGGGCAGGCTTAAGCTACTCAATGAGCTCTGACCACAAATCCTTTGATTACACTATTGACCTTGATCTAAAGCCGATAAAGAACTGACCGAAGTTTAATAGACAATCTAAAGCTTGGTAGTTATCGCAAGATATTGGAAAAGCTTTTATGCACTTTACACAACTACTATGATTGAAGGGGAAATAAGATAGTTAAATCTATCAATAATTCCCAAGCAGACATAAATAATCAAGCCACTTNNCATTGAAAAATCTTTCGACATTCAAGAAAGAAGCAATAAAGGCGCCAGTTTTCTCGAAGAGTTTGGGGTAAATGATAAGCAATTCCAAATTTTATTCAGTAATCTTACTCAAAGCGCCATCTTTTTAGGAAAAATAATTTACGATGAAAAAGGAAAAGCAATCGACCTTCTTATTCTAGACATTAACCCTTCATTTGAGAAAGAATTCGGTTTAGTGAGAGATCAAGTGATCCTAAAAAAAGGAACCGAGTTTGGTATAAAATACAAGTCTATTTTTGATTGGAAAGGCAAATACAGCAAAGTAGCCAACACAGGCTTAGCAGAACAGTCCGAGGTTTACTATAAAACTGAAGATAAATGGTATCAAGCATACCTATACAGCCCAAAGAAAGGCTTCATTATCTCGTCGTTTATGGACATAACTCCGCGTAAGAAAGCCGAACTACACTATATAATGTCAGAGAAATGGTTTCGCCGACTCTTCATGACGACGCAAGATGGAATAATGGCACGAGACTTAAAAGGAAAAATGTTCGATTGCAACCCAGCGTACGCTAAAATGCTTGGTTACACCAAAAAAGAACTAAAGAGCCGATCCGTGAAACTGCTGCTTCCTGAAAAATGGCAAAAGCAACGAGAAAGAATCGTCAAGAACGTGCTGCAGACTGGCCAGTCCATTGTGTTTGAACGGGAATACAAACGCAAAGATGGCTCAATCTTTCCAGCGTCAGTTAGAACTTGGCGGCTGACTGACGGTAAAGGAAAAGCCATAGGCATATGGTCCATTGTCCGCGATATTTCTGAGCAGAAGAGGCATCAACGAAGCCTGGAAGAGCAAGCAATAGCTTTGGAGCGAATTGTTGATGAGCGGACAAGACAACTTAGAGACTCCGAACGTTTAGCAGCCATAGGACAAACCGCCGCCATGGTTGGGCACGATCTTCGCAATCCTTTGCAGACAGTTATCGGAGAGTTGTACTTGGCTAAGAGTGAAGTGAATTCGCTTGGGGAAGGTGGTGCCAAGAGCAATCTCGAAGAGAGCATTCAAGTGATTGAGGAGCAAGCCATCTATATGGACAAAATCGTTTCGGACTTGCAGGCGTTCGTGCGTCCAATAATAATAGAGAGAAAACCTGTAAACATAAAGCAGCTCATAAACGCCGTTTTGTCATCCTTTACTATCTCAGCTAATGTTGAGTTGGATCTGCAATTTGGTGACGTTTTCCCAGAAATTAAAGCTGATCTGCAGCTTCTAAAAAGAGTTTTAATCAACCTTGTAACAAACGCGGTTCAAGCCATGCCTGGCGGTGGACGATTAACGTTAACGTCACAGGTTCAAAGCAACGGTCACGTTTTAGTCACAGTGGAGGACACAGGTGTGGGTATACCTGAAAAAATCAAACCCCAAATCTTCATGCCGCTGTTCACAACTAAGTCCAGAGGTCAAGGCTTTGGATTAGCCGTATGTAAACGGGTGATAGAAGCGCATGGAGGCTCAATTAGTTTTGAAAGTGAAGAAGGCAGAGGAGCAAAGTTCACCATTGAGCTCCCACCCAGTTAAGTTTCAACCATTTCTTTTTCAGCTTCGGTTCCTTCAAGTCTTTGCCGAAAACTGTAGATAAAAGCAGTGAACCAGAAAGCCACGGTTGCCCAGCCTAACGCGAAACCAACGTAGTTTCCAAGCAAATAGTAAGCGACTTCAAACCCCACGATGGACACAAAAGTCAGAAAAGAGCCCGAGATGCTGTAGCCACGCAGAACGTTGCGGTTTTTTATAACTGCTCTTAGCATCAAAAGTAAGGCGGTGAAGTTGATTATGCTTGCGATGCTGAGCGCTAGATTTGCAATGCCGATTGTGTCCATTTTCTATCTAACTCTTCATGCCAGAACAGATTTGAACAACTTAAGATTTGTGCCATAGCCTTCTGGAAGATGGTCTAATAATCCTATTTTGTTTTTAAGTAGGAAAGTTTTTAGCTATAGGATATATTTTTAATTTAAGTGAAATATATGCGAACGTCAAGGGTGACCACAGTAAAAGTTACCAGAAGAGGGCAGACCACAATCCCCTTGGAAATAAGGCAACAATGCGGAATCAAAGAAGGCGACAAACTAATCGTAGAGCTAACAGACAAAGGGATACTATTCAGGCCCGTTCCAAATCTTCTAGATATGGCGGGAATCGATGCAGAGTATGCAACAGTAGAAGAAGTAAAAAAAATGATTGATAAACTCAGAGAAGAATACTGATTTGAAAGAAGTTCTTGATACCAGATTCTTGGCAGAATATTACTATTCTAAGGTAGTTGAAATAAAAGAACGGACCTCAAGAAAATTAAAAGCGCTTGTTGAAAAAAACGAAGGCATATTACCAACAATAGTATTAGCGGAAATAACCCAAATCACCTGTGCTATAAGGGGAAAGGATATGGCGGAAAGCCATTATCAAGCACTTATCCAAATCGGCCTAGAGATTCAAAATCTAACACCGCAAATTGCCAAACAGGCGGGTTTAAACAAGTGCATATACAAGAACTTGCCGATGGGTGATTGCATAATAGCTGCAACAGCCAAAATAAACCACGCAAGAATACTCTCGGATGACCCGCACTTCGATAGCATAGACGAAATCAAGCGAGTTTGGATTTAAAAATAAAGAATTCTGGATGGACTACGACGTTGCATTTGTATCCTTCTTTGAGAGTGCTTCTATTTTAAGAGCTTTCTGTCGCGTTATTGTTTGAGCCGATAGGCGTACCGCATTCTTTGCAGAAAGATGCCATGATGCCATGGAGCAAATTCCAACTGCCTGAAATCCAAAGCTTATTCCTCAATGCTTCTATTGTCGGCATGATTTCAACCAACTGCATAAACTGCTCCATATCAGGACAAAACTTTGATTCAAACTCTTTGCTTAAAATAATTAACTTAGGTTTGTGTCCTGAAACCAATTTGACCTCCTCGATTTCATCGTGAGTATAGAAGCAACTTTTCTTGCTAAGCTTCAAAATATCGTCTAAGAACCAGTTTTTTATTTCTTCCTCTACCGATTGCTTGTTCTCTGTCTTTTCAACGTACGATGTTACGGGCGGAGGCACTCCGAATGCTGAAGGCATTAAAGAAACTTGGTCCGACTGATCAGATTCAAAACGGTTCGCTTTACCCATACAAACAATTGCAATACGCTTGTCCGTAAAATAAAAGTCATACCTTGTGTTAACATCTTGGGGTAAAACAATGTCTCTAACGATTCCCAACTGTTTTTCAGAACTTGGCACGCATCGAGTCCCTCTATAGAACTTTTTACTTGAGCCAATTCATAAGGTTTCTGATTACTTAAATCTGCGATTCTTGTTTGAGATAAGCTATTGGACAGGCGGATTTGAACTTGCAAGGGAACCGCCTAAGAAAGATATGGCTAACTGACATTGCTGGCATCGATGTAGGCTATAGACGCCAAAAGAAATAACACAATTGCTCTATTAACTCAAAATACTGGTCTAAGAAAGCCCTTTACTGTTGATTATGCAAAAAAGAGTCTGTAGAGTATCTTTAGCGAATGACCAAAACCAAGTTACAGACGTCCTTAGCGCTCGCTTAACACCTTTAGTATTATTCACAAGAATCAAATCTTTATGTCGGTTTCCTGGAGTTCAACTTGATTGCCTTTAACTATTATGGCATTCACTTTTCCCAGAAACTCTACATACCCAATCACGTTACTTTCCGAGCGTGTGGGCGATTCAACGCCTATCTTATCCAGTTCAACAACAATATCCACCTTTGATTTATACTGCATTTCCATTTTTTCGATGCCTCTTGGGGTATTGACTATAGTGCGCGTGCTAATTTGGGCTTTATGAATTCAGAATATAGAGTTTGGGTTTGGGAATAAAATTTAGTCCCCATACACACAACGACGGTTTACAGTGGTTTGGGATTGTTTTAGCCAGATTAATTATGGATTAATTTATGGTTTACTTTGGATAGGATAGGAAGGAGGCGTAAATAATAATTAATAAGGTATGTCTAACAGTTAAAACGTGCATTTCATTAAGACATATATTATTTTGCGAAAAAAGAGAACATTTCAGAGTAGTCAGGAACTTTTTTGGGAATTAGGTATTCTTTTTCACAATATTTGCATGTTACGACATTGGATTCTGTGGTAATTGGTTTCGGTTAAGCTTTCAATTTGCTGCTATCATTTGGAGTGCAGCTTTCAAATATTATGCCTTTTTTAGTCCTGTTAAAGTAACTGATTAATGCAAACTCGATAATTCCTCCATTCACGCTAACGACAATATAGGATAGTTCTCCTAAAGATGGGAAGAGGATTACATAATAAAGAACGATGTTAAGCAAGAAAACGGTTAAGCCTATGACGTTATATTTTATGTAACGCCACGTCCATTTCTTGAATATATCTTTGAATTTGCTCATTCCGTTTTCTCTTCTCCTATATGACGAATTGAGCGTTGATTTTATGATGACGCTCTTTTCGCAGGTTTTGCCATGAAGCCCGTCACAACTTTAAGGTATGACCAATAAATGAGCTTTCAGAAATCAGAATATGGATTGGAAATATTTTTTTTGGGATTAAATTTCAATCCAACCAACCAACCAACTATATAAAAATAAGAAAAAGTTGACTTTTTTTTGAAAAGGTTGCTGGAGTAATATTAGGTTATATTTCTAAAAAAGGCAAAAAGTGTTCACTCGGTTCGGCATATACATATCACAGGTATGTTAAGGTATACTATATGTAGTATCGGAATCGAGTAAACACATAAAAATACAAAAAATAAGAAAAATTAAGGCAAAACTTGACAAGAAACAAGATGCCGTTATCTGCATTTGGGACTACCAATGTAAATAGGCAAGCAATAAAGTACCCGAAAAATGGAGAAGCAAAGACAATCTTAATCGCCTGTTATCTCTTCAAGTTTCTTTGCTTCTCTTTGAATCTGCTCTTGAGCGTAAGCAATTAACAAACATATACCATTGTTTCCCACACATACTTCGCTGTCTTTTATAGACGTAGCCATATCGTATAAAATATTCTCAATTTCTGCTTCAGCATCAGGCTGCAACTTCAATAAAGATACGTCGAGTCTTGTTTCCGCAAAAGGGAATCTCTCTTGCAACTCCCGAAGAATTGTTTTTTCTTTGCAAAGTTGTCTGGTTTCTGTCAACGGCATACCTTTTCCTTTGTCAACGAGCATGTTTAAATTAAAAGTCAAATA